>JBFKMY010000052.1:0-10971 GCA_041629615.1 Thermodesulfovibrionia bacterium
CATTACGAAAAACGGAGTTGATATATTGACTAAATTATAAAGAATAATTATAATTATTAGTTCTATAATGTCAAAAGAAGAGGCCATAGAGGTTCAGGGTACGATCTTGGAGAATTTGCCGAATGCAATGTTCAGAGTTGAACTTGAAAACGGACAAAGCATACTGGCATACGTCTCGGGCAAGATGCGAATGCACTTTATAAAAATATTGCCCGGTGACAAAGTTACTGTTGAACTTTCACCCTATGACCTGACAAAGGGCAGAATAACCTATAGATTCAAATAAAGGATAATGACGGACAGAATGACCGTCCACCCGCACCATAATAATTAAAAACGGAGATGTAATGAAAGTACGTTCATCAGTAAAACCCATGTGTGCAAAATGCAAGGTCATAAAAAGAGAAGGTGTGGTCAGGGTTATATGCAGTAATCCGAAACACAAGCAAAGACAGGGATAAGAGAGGAAAGATAACGTGAGAATTGCAGGAATTGATTTGCCAAAAAATGAACGGGTTGAAATAGGTCTTACACGGATCTTTGGTATCGGGAGATCTGTTTCCCGTAAGATCCTGCAGGAAACGGGTGTTGATCCGGACAAAAAATCCAGAGATCTGACGGATGAGGACGGGGTAAAGCTCAGAACCGCCATTGACAGGGAACACAAGGTGGAAGGTGATTTACGACGTGAAGTTTCCATGAATATAAAAAGGCTTCAGGATATTGGCAGCTACAGGGGACTCAGGCACAGGTCGAAACTGCCATGCAGGGGCCAGAGAACGAGCACCAATGCGCGTACACGTAAGGGCCCAAGAAAAGCAATTGGCGGCATGAAGAAGAAGGGATAACGAATGGCACAGAAGAAAAGAAAAGGCGGAAAGAAGGAAAAAAAGGTAGTACATATGGGAGAGGCGCATATTCAGGCCACCTTTAATAATACAATTATTACTATTGCCGATCAGAACGGAAATGTGGTTGCATGGTCATCAGCGGGGGCCCAGGGATTCAAAGGGTCAAGAAAAGGCACCCCCTATGCTGCCCAGATAGCAGCGGACATCGCTGCAAGAAAGGCCATGGGTTTCGGGATGCGGCAGATTGATATTTACGTAAAAGGACCCGGAGCGGGCAGGGAATCGGCAATCCGGGCCCTTCAGGCAGCAGGACTTGAAGTCAATCTTATCAAAGATGTGACCCCCGTTCCTCATAATGGCACAAAACCACCGAAAAGGAGAAGAGTATAGTGGCACGATACAGAGACGCGTTGTGCAGATTATGCAGGCGGGAAAGTGAAAAACTGTTTCTGAAAGGGGACAGATGTTATACAGATAAATGCGCTGTTGAAAGAAGGAAATACGCACCCGGACAGCACGGGCAAAGAAGAAAGAAGTTCTCCGATTATGCGTTGCAGCTCAGGGAAAAACAAAAGGCAAAAGAAACATACGGCGTGCTTGAAAACCAGTTCAAGAGATATTTTTATACAGCAGACAGGAAAAAGGGCATTACCGGCAGCAACCTTTTACAGTTACTGGAGAGCAGGCTCGATAATGTGGTATATCGTCTCGGATTCGCTTCTAATCGGAGACAGGCAAGGCAGCTTGTATTGCATGGCCATGTGACGGTGAACGACAGGCGGATTAACATCCCTTCCTCTCTGGTCCGTCCCGGTGATATTATAGGGCTTAAAGAGGCAAGCAAAAAGCTCGTTATTATCGAGGAGAACATTGCCAAAATAGAACACAGGGGTTTGCCCTCATGGCTGGAAATGGATGTCAAGGACCTTAAAGGGAAAATCCTGCACAGTCCGTCGAGAGATGAGATTCAGCTCCCTGTACAGGAACAGTTGATCGTTGAATTGTATTCAAAATAATATAAATGATTTACAGATAAACAGGGATTACACAAGAATGAAGAATGCGTGTAATCAGTATCGAAGGAGGCTTAATGGATCTAAGGAAGAAAGGCTTTCAATTACCTGAGAATATTAGTTTTGATTCTGAAAGCCATACAAATACATACGGGAAGCTTTACGCTGAGGCGTATGAGAGAGGGTTTGGCACTACAGTAGGAAATGCATTAAGGAGGGTCCTGCTTTCATCCATAGAGGGTGCTGCTGTTACCGCGATCAGGTTTCCGGGAATACTTCATGAATTTTCCACCATACCCGGCGTAAAAGAGGATGTGGTAGATATCATACTGAATGTAAAGCAGCTCAGGTTCAAGTTCCATTCTGATGAACCAAAGGTTGTGTCAATCAATGTGAAAGGTCCTGCATCTGTTACCGGGAAGGATATCACCGGGGACCAGATCGAGGTCCTCACCCCTGATCTGCACATTGCCACCGTGGGAAAGGGCAATAATTATACAATGGAAATGAGGGTGGAAAAGGGAAAGGGATATGTTACCGCAGAGGCCAATAAACAGGAGGATCAGCCAATAGATACGATAGCGATTGACTCAATATTTACTCCTGTCAGAAAGGTCAATTTCTGGGTTGAGGATGCCAGGGTCGGACGCTCTACGGATTATGACAAACTCATTATGGAAATATGGACAGACGGCAGTATAACGCCGAAATCGGCTGTATCACAGGCCGCCGCTATTCTCAATGAACATTTGTCAGTCTTTTCCCTTGATGGAGAGACAGTGGAAGCACAGGACCCTGTCCCTGCGGATGCGGCGGAACAAAATCAGGGATTCAGTGATGAGTTTTTTGATGAGGAACCTGCTGAAATAAACGATAATCTTCTCAAGAGCGTCGAAGAACTTGAGCTTTCTGTCCGGTCATATAACTGTCTGAAAAATGCCAACATTCGGACACTTGCCGAACTGGTGCAGAAAACAGAGCAGGAAATGCTGAGAACCAAGAATTTCGGAAGGAAGTCGTTAAACGAGATTAAAGAACTGATCGTAAGTATGGGGTTGCATTTTAATATGAGGGTAGATACGGAGCAACTGGAAAAATTAGCCGCGATCAAGAGGCCTGAAAATGCGACATAGGGTAGCGGGACGGGGATTCGGCAGAACAGCGAATCACAGAAAAGCACTATTGAGAAATCTCGTCACGTCCTTATTTGTGCATCTGAAAATAGAGACGACCGTTGCAAAGGCCAGGGAAGCGAAAAAGCTGGCGGAGAACGTCATTACGCTCGGTAAAAAAGGAGATCTGCATGCAAGGAGGCTGGCACTTTCCCGTATCCCTAACAACAGGGTTATAACTAAACTTTTTAATGAAATAGCACCGAAAATTCAAAGGAACAGCGGCTATCTTCGTGTCTTAAAGTCGAGGTTCCGCTCCGGTGACAACTCTGATATGGCCATTCTTGAGTTTGTTGATTATGATGTAATAAAAGGGGAGTCAGGGGAAGCGAAGCAAAAGAAAAAGGGAAAAGAGGAGTCCAAAGCAAAGAAGAAAGAAGCGTAAGATTGCCTGGAAGAGGTACAATATACAAGGCGTCCCCTGCCGCGGGACGCCTTTTTTGTTAGCACTCCGGGGTATGCAGTGTAGCAAAAGGTAATCCCTTCAGTCTGCAGACCCGCTAATTTTATAAAAATGTATGGACATGGTAGAATTTCTAAGGGGTGAGAGGGAAAGAAAGAATAGACACCATTCGGGAGTGAAATTATGTTCATGATAAAAAAAATAATATCTCAATGTCTTTCGCCTGTGCCGTTGATCATTATTTTTATTCTGGCAGGCCTGTTTTATCTCTGGTTTACAAAGAAACAGGTATGGGGAAAACTGCTCGTGTCATTTGGTTTTATTGTTTTGTTGCTGGCAAGTAACAGGCAGGTATCAGACCGCATTATCGGATATCTCGAAAGCAGCTACATGCCCCGGGACATCCAGTTGTACGATGATAGCAGTGATACCGGAGAGAGGATGCCGGTTCAGTTTATCGTCGTACTCGGTGGCGGACATACCCCGAACCCGGATTTTCCCGTTTCCAGTCAATTAAGTGATACGAGCATGGTTCGCCTGATTGAAGGGATAAGAATGTACCGGAAATATCCGGGAAGTAAATTGATATTGTCCGGAGGAAGTGTCTTTACCCCGGTTCCCAATGCTGTGATAATGGCCGGGGTCGCCCAGGACCTTGGAGTAGATGAAGATGATATTATTCTGGAATCGGAATCAAAAGATACGTTGGATGAAGCGATACTGATAAAGCCGCTTGTCCGCGACGAGCAGTTCATTTTAGTGACGTCAGCTGCACATATGCCGAGATCCATGGCAATGTTTAAGAAACAGGGAATGAACCCTCTCCCGTTTCCTGCAGGGCACATGTTTCTTCCTGTAAAAAATATGATCCCCCTGGATGTTTTCCCTGATAGTCATCATCTCAAAAAATCAAGCAGGGCTGTTCATGAGTATCTGGGAATAATCTGGGCGCGTCTGAGAGGCCAGATATAGACGGTGTCTCTTCTTTCTATAAAGGATATATCATGACGAATCCTGTCATTCCTCTGTTAACTGCCCGATCAGTCTGAATTTTCTGTTTCTCGCGTCAAGGAGGTCCTCGAGAGATGTGCCGCCCAGTTCATCGAGATATTTTTTCAAAACTTCAGCAATTGACCGGGCTGTTGCTGCCTGATTGCGGTGAGCCCCTCCCAGGGGTTCAGGGATTATCGTATCGATGATTCCTAACTGGTAGAGATCGTGAGCCGTTATTTTCAGCGCTTCAGAGGCATTTTCGAATTCTTTCAGTCCCACGGTGCTGCCATTTTTACTCCACAGGATAGCTGCGCAGCCTTCCGGTGAAATTACGGAATATACAGAATGCTCAAGCATGAGCACCCGGTCTCCTATTGCAAGAGCCAGTGCTCCCCCGCTGCCTCCCTCGCCGATTATGACCGATATGACCGGTGTCCTGAGCAGGAACATCTCCTGGAGGTTCTGGGCGATTGCTTCAGCCTGGCCCCTCTCCTCAGCGCCGATTCCCGGATATGCTCCGGGGGTATCGATGAATGTGATTACCGGTTTTCTGAAGCGTTCAGCGAGTTTCATTATCCTTAACGCCTTACGGTATCCTTCAGGATGGGGCTGTCCAAAATTCCTTTCTATCCGCTCTTTTGTGCTCCTGCCTTTCTGATGACCGATCACAGCAACAGGCATATCTTCAAATCGGGCAAATCCGGCAACAATCGCAGTGTCATCGGAATACCTCCTGTCACCGTGGAGTTCAACGAAGTCCTCCATAAGGAGGGATATGTAATCAAGCGTGTAGGGTCTTTCAGGATGACGGGCTATGAGGGTTTTTTGCCAGGGGGTTATCTTTGAAAAAATGTCAGCCCTTAAATCACGTGCCTTTTTTTCAAGCTTTTTGATTTCAGAGGTAATGTTCATGTCCCTGCCGTCGGCAAGGCGCCTCAGTTCCTCAATTTTGTCCTCCAGTTCAGCCACAGGCCGTTCAAAATCAAGATAGTAATGCATGGGTACTCCCTCTCAAGATAAAAGAAAAACAATACCTATAGTTACGGAATATATCTTTATTTAAACGCACAGTGACTGTATGTCCGGCCATGAAGAGCAGGGCCTACCTCTTGAGTCTTAATGGATTTCCGTTGATTCCCTGAATCTCCGGCATTCCGCTTAAGAACACCCTTTCTTTGTCAAATAGTTCTTTGACCTCAATCAGCATGTCTTCGGAGGGCAATACATGCCGGTCAGTCGAAAGCAGCGTTTCCCAGTTTTTTGGTGAAATTATTTTCAGGTACACCCTGTGGTCACCCGAATACTTTAAAAAGATCTTCTCCAGTTCAGGCAGCGTTTCAGGTCTTGTATTATTGAACATTGTCACGGTAAAAGATTTCTGCCGCGGTTCTTCAGAACCCTGGGAAGGTTCGCCGGACCCGGATGGTTTATTGCCGTTCCACATACGGGTCTTTCGCATCGGTTTCTTATTATTCAGATCATCGGTATTGTCGATGGGGACTATTTTCTGGGCTATTATTTTTATGCCCTTGTCTGTTTTTTCCACATACCCTGCAATAACAACGGGATTGTCCTGTGCGATAATTTTATGGTCTTCTTTATACACATCAGGAAATACTATGATTTCAACGGTACTGAACAGGTCTTCAAGGGTCAGATATGCCATCAGGTCGCCCGTCTTTCTGGTCTGGATCTGCTTGCACTCCACAACAATGCCGCCAAGGATAATTTCCTGTTTGTCCTCAAGTTCCTGCAGGTCCGTCGTGGGAGTTACCCCCAGTGTGCGGAGTTTTTCTTTCCATTTATTAAGGGGATGACCGGTGATATAAAAACCAAGGGCCTCTTTTTCCATTGCCAGCATATGGGTCTCATTCCACTCTTCCACCATGGGCAGGCGCGTAGCGGGTATCTCATGAATATCTCCGAACATGCTTTCCTGTCCAATATTTTTTCCCCTCTGATACCGAACGGCTTCCTCCATCACAGCCGGCAGACCTTCCATGAGCTGTGCTCTTTTTCCCATTGAGTCCATGGCACCTGCCTTGATCAGGCTTTCCATGACTTTTTTATTTACCCGTCTTGAGTCAGCCCGGCAGCAGAAATCTGCAAAGGAGCCAAACTCCTTTTCATCCCTCGTTTCAAGGATGGCATCAATAGCAGAGCTCCCCACACCTTTAACCGCTTCAAGGCCGAAACGGATGGAATTTCCGGTGACCCTGAATTCCCTCGTGCTTTCGTTAATGTCCGGAGGAAGGATCTCGATCCCCATGTCCTTGCATTCATTAATAAAGGTCACTACCCTGGCAGTGTTGTCCATGTCGGCGCTGAGCGATGCTGCCATGAATTCGACAGGATAGTGGGCCTTTAAATAGGCGGTCTGATATGCAATGTATGCATATGCAGCGGAGTGTGACTTGTTAAAACCGTATTGCGCAAACTGAAGAATAAGGTTGTACAAAGTAGAAGCCTTTTTTTCCGATACCCTGTTTTCCTTTAAGCCCTGGATGAAGATGGTCTTCATCTTTTCCATTTCATCAGGGTTCTTGCCGCCCATGGCTTTTCTGAGAATATCGGCCTGCGCAAGGCTGAAGTTCGCCATTTTATGGGCGATCTCCATGACCTGTTCCTGATAGAGGATTATTCCGTGCGTCTCCTTCAGTATCGCATCAAGCGCCGGCAGGCCGAGTTTTGCCAGGGATCCCTTTGGCGTATCTGATGCCCGGTTCGCATTTTTCCCGTCAATGTATTCATCAACCATACCGCTTCCAAGGGGTCCCGGTCTGTAGAGTGCAACAAGGGCGATCATGTCCTCAAATACTTCAGGCCTCAGGCGCGTCAGAAGGTCTCTCATCCCCGAACTTTCAAGCTGGAACACCCCGGCGGTCTTTCCGGCACAGAGGAGCTCAAAGGCAGCCTTGTCATCAAGGGGGATGGCGCTGATCTTAAAACTCCTGACCGCGCTTCCTTTGTCCTGCTTCCGCGAATCGTTTATGATCCTTTCCGCCATGTCGATTATCGTAAGTGTTTTGAGTCCGAGGAAGTCGAATTTCAGAAGCCCCAGTGTTTTAATGGCATCCATGTCAAACTGGGTGATAATAGCGTTGTCATTGGGAGCTTTATAAAGCGGCAGGAAATCGGTGAGAGGCTCGGGAGATATGACAATGCCGGCTGCGTGGGTTGAAGCATGGCGCGAAATACCTTCCAGTGTTTGCGCAACATCTATCAGCTCCATGATGTCGGGATTTGCATCATACAATTCTTTGAGTTTCGGTTCCATTTCAAGGGCGGTCTTTAACGTGATTTTGGGAACAAAGGGTACGAGCTTGGCCACCCTGTCCACTTCAGAATAGGGGATGTTCATTGCGCGTCCTACGTCCCTGATCGCGGCCCGCGCCTGCATTGTTCCGAATGTAATGATCTGTGCAACATGGTCTTTGCCGTACTTGTTCGTTACATAATCGATGACCTCACCGCGTCTGTCCATGCAAAAGTCAACGTCAATATCAGGCATGCTGACCCTTTCGGGATTGAGGAATCTTTCAAACAGAAGACCGTACTTGATGGGATCAATGTCAGTGATGTCCAGACTGTACGCTACAAGACTGCCGGCAGCTGAACCCCTTCCGGGGCCCACAGGAATGTCCCTGCTTTTCGCATATTTTATGAAATCCCACACGATAAGAAAATAGGAGGAAAACCCCATTTTCTTGATCATCTCAAGCTCCATGACCAGTCTTTCCCTGTATTCGGCCGGGACGTCTCCGCCGAGTTTTTTATTCAGTCCCTGTTCAGCAAGCTTCTTCACATAATTGTTGTCATCTTCACCCTGGGGAAGTTCATATTTTGGAAGCTGGAATTCACCGAAGGTAAAATCAAGGTTGCATCGTTCTGCTACTTTTCTTGTATTCTCAATAGCTTCCGGTATGTCTTTAAATGCATCCATCATCTCCTGAGGGCTCTTAAAGTAGAACGTGTCTTTGGAAAATTTCATTCTGTTGGCATCCTGCAGTGTCTTGCCCGTCTGGATACAGAGAAGCACGTCATGGGCCTTTGCATCTTCCCGCTTTAAATAGTGACAATCATTGGTTGCCACCAGCGGGATGTGGAGGTCGCGGCTTAACTCGATAATCTGTTTGTTGACGATTTCCTGTTCCGGGAGTTCATTGGCCTGTATCTCGAGATAGAAATTGTCGGCGCCAAAGATCCTTCTGTATTCCAGGGCCGCTTCTCTTGCCTTATCTATCATTCCCGCGGCAAGATAATGGGGAATTTCTCCCTTCAGGCATGCAGACAGGCCTATCAGTCCTCCACTGTGCTGCTCCAGAATGTCCCTGTCTATTCGCGGCTTATAATAAAAACCTTCAATAAAAGCCCTGCTGACAAGGCGTGTAAGATTTCTGTACCCGTCGATGTCTCTGCACAACAGGATCATGTGAAATGATGATTCCGATTTGCCTGCGGAATTACCCCTGTCAAAACGTGACGCAGGAGCCATATAGACTTCACAGCCGATAATGGGCTTAAGCCCGGCCTTTGAGACCTTCCTGTAAAAATCTATTGCACCGTACAGGTTGCCATGGTCGGTCAATGCAACAGCGGCAAGTCTGTGCTCTTCGGCCTTTGCAATCAGATCTTTTATCCTGATTGCACCGTCAAGCAGACTATATTCGGAGTGCAGATGAAGAGGTACATAACTGGAGCGCATGATAAAAATTTTAGAACATTAAACGGCCATTAGTCAAACTGATTCGAACTGTTATATGTTAAAGGGGGGGTGGTCCGTCTGACAGGAAGAAGTATTAAAAAATAAATAAAAAACTGATAAATTAATCAGTTGATCCCTTCAACGGAAGGACCGGATGCCTTTTATTTTTATGCTTACAGTTTATTGCTGACTTCTTTTATTTCTTCCAGTTTTTTCAGGGCAGCCCCGGAATCAATGACCTCTGCTGCTGCGGTGATCCCTTCATTGAAATTGTCTGTCCTCTCCCCCGTTACCAGGGCCGCAGCAGCATTCATGAGCACAATGTCTCTTTTCGGTCCTTTTATCCCCTTTAATATATCAATCGTTATCGATGCATTATGAGCGGCATCTCCGCCTGCAAGGCCGTCCCTGCTCCCCTTTGGGAGATGGAAGTCTTCAGGTGCGATAAAATACGTTTTAATAGTACCGTTTTTGAGTTCCGTGACCCTTGTTTTATCCGTAGTAGTGATCTCATCAAGACCGTCTTCTCCGTGCACAACAAACGCGTGTTTCACCCCGAGGTTCTTGAGTACCTTTGCCATAGGCTCCGTAAGCGTATCGCTGAACACACCGAGGACCTGTCTCTGTGCTCCGGCCGGATTTGTCAGAGGGCCCAGAATGTTGAACACAGTTCTTATCCCCATCTCTTTCCTTGGCCCGATCGCATATTTCATGGCCGGATGAAACAGCGGAGCAAACATGAATCCGAATCCGGTCTCTGCAAGGCACTTTTCAACCTTCTGCGGTTCCAGATCTATTTTTATCCCCAGGGCCTCCAGTACATCGGCGCTCCCGCAACTGCTTGATACAGACCGGTTGCCATGTTTGGCAACGGGCACCCCGCATGCTGCCACTATGAGGGCAGCTGTTGTTGATATATTGAATGTATGAGACATATCGCCGCCCGTTCCGCAGGTGTCAACGGTGTATTCCGGGGCCTGTATGCCCGCTACTTTTTCTCTCATGACCCTTGCAGCACCGGTAATTTCCTCAACGGTTTCTCCCTTCATTCTCAGTGCGGTCAGGAATGACCCGATTTGTGCGTCCGTTGCGTTTCCCTCCATGATATCTCTCATTGCGCCTTTCATCTGTGCTTCAGAAAGGTTGTTTCCTTCTACGGATACTTTAATGCCCTCTTTGATCATTGCTCCCCCCTGCGGTATGGATTAAAATGATTTTTTTATATATGGTCAAGGTAATAGTCATCCTGACGAGGCCTTTTCTCCTGCAGTGCGTATCGTACAGGACCCGATATTGCAGACTGAATCATTTTATCACAGGTCTCAGAAAAAAAAGAAATACAATTAATGAAGAGGGAACAGGCTTCGGGTGGATAAACAAAAACGATTATTAAGCCGGCCGGTCAGGGAAATATCTGCTGTCCCTGTACTTAAAGCGGGTAAATTTGGGAAAGAGGGTGTCAAAATGAAAGCCCTTTTTCCACCGCCACAGCAGTGAATAGGTGGACAGATTTGTGCTGTTGGCATATGTATCAAGGACCATATGATGGCCAAGACCGATGAGAGCCCCTGTTATCCAGGGGTTCCAGTCCGTGAGCCACGCAGCGAACGTCAGGATGAACAGCCATTCCCATCCGTGCAGGACGAGCAGGATACGGTTAAACTGGGCAGTATGGCATATATGAAAAAAATCTTTCACCTTTACCGACCATCCATGTTCACGCACAACATCAATAATGTGGTCAATATCGATAAATATCCCTGCGATAAAGGAGCCTAATGCCAGCCTCCATGAGCTAAATATCATATAGAGGGCCCCTGCTATCGTTAGTGAA
>JBFKMY010000053.1:0-10934 GCA_041629615.1 Thermodesulfovibrionia bacterium
AGGGGGATGAAGGGGGATTTTATAATTTTAATCTCTTCCATGTTTCCTCAATATAATTGCCAATAATCTTCTGCCGATAAAATTGATATCCTTTTAATTGCTTTCTTCTGATTTTGACCATAGTAATTTCTCAGCATCAGTCGTATTGCTTCTCAGGATTCTCGAAAATTGTTTTAATTTATTATTGTAAGGAAGCATAGTTGCCTGACGCGTCTTCAAATCCCCCCTGCCCCCCTTTTCTAAAGGGGGGAACATTCAGTATATCCTGACTTATTCCATTTTACCCACACTTTATCAGGAAGACCCATATAAAAAAGGGGCCTTTGTAAACAGGCCCCATGAAAGGTTCGCATCCGGGAAATTACTTTTTTATAACATTTATAACGATCGTCGAGATGACCGAGGTTACCCGGCGATTGAGACGTCTTCCTTCTTCTGTGCTGTTATCGGCTATCGGCGCGGATTCCCCATAGGCAACTGCTTTCATTCGCACAGGATCAATGCCGTCGTCAGTCAGATACTGCATTACACTTTCAGCCCTCCTTCTGGAAAGGTTGAGATTATATGCCTCAGTGCCGATACTGCATGTGTGACCTTCAATTACTGCTGTTGTTTCAGGATAGGTTTTAAGAAAGCGCGTGACCTCATTCAGCTGCTTCCGGTATATGTCCCTTACCTTTGAACTGTCAAATTCAAATTCGACCCTCAGTTCAACAGACACCTCTTCCTTACGCTGCACAGGACAGCCCTCTTCATCCACCAGCAATCCGGGAGGAGTCCCGGGGCACTTGTCCAGATAATCGGGGACACCGTCCCCGTCGCTGTCAACGGGACAGCCGGCGCTGTCTACTGCAACACCCAGAGGAGTCCCGGGGCACATATCCAGATCATCAGGCACGCCGTCTCCGTCGCTGTCCATTGGAGGAGCGGGCAGCGCCTCTGTCCTGTCCTTTGCCCCAAAAAAATATGTCAGCCCCAGCGTACAGGCAAAGTTATTGTATGAGTCGTCATAATCAATAATATGACGTATATCAGCCCTGATTGTTAACCTTTCCGTAATAAATGTCTTGAGCCCGGCCCCGTAATTGATGAGACCATTTGTATCTGTCCCGTTGATCTCTGAATGAAGGCTGAGAGCGCCGATACCTGCTGCAATATAGGGGACGAATTCCCTGTCTGACAGAAAGTGATACATGGCATCGACCCTGTAAATATAGAGATTCCTGTTGTCATCAGATGGCGTTGCGTCAGAATTAACGTGGCTCATTGTCCCTTCGATCCCTATGTGCGGAGTGAAATTATACCCTAACCCGATACCATGCAGAGGTGCGTTCGCTATGTCCTGGTCCTGGTCAAAGACATACCATCCGGCATGGGGGGCAACAGTAAATGTACCGCTCTTTATTTGCGCCATTACATCCGCATCAAGGATTTGCAGTATGATGAGAAGAGCAACAGCAATAAACATCTTGACGGTGTTCATGAAACTTCCTCCTGCTTTGTTAATAACAATATCAGAGCGCGTATTGTCCCTGCAAAAAGACTGACGTTCGACCGGCAGGGAGTATCATACAGGCACTCACTATTGTAGTGGATTGTGTGGACGGGGTCAAATTTATTTGTGCGTTTTCCTGTGAAAGATGCCCATGGTGGTTGTGAGCCCTTATGTATGAAGGCTATGGTATTTTTTTCAGGGAAAAGTGAATAAATACATGTTCTTTTATCGTTCCTTAAAAGGCTTGTCTATAAAATGAAAAACCTATAAAATAAGGTCTATGATATGCATAAGATTGAGGGAAGGAGTCAGGTGAGGTGAGAATACGCATCCGCATTTCTGTACTCATAGGGGCAGTTATTTTTTTTCTTGCCCTGTCTCCATTCTATAATGAAGACGCTGAAGGACTACATCCCATGCTGGAGTATGCCAGTATCGGGAAGGAGGCCCCTGATTTTACCCTGGAAGATGTCTCGGGGAAGAGGGTGGGATTATCGTCCTTTAAGGGAAATCCCGTTCTGTTGAATTTCTGGGCAACATGGTGTCCATACTGCAGAAAAGAAAGGGAAGACCTCAATAGGCTTTACAAAGATTACAGGGATAAGGGACTGATCATACTGTCAGTTTCAACAGACAGTTCAGTCAACCGGCTCAGGGAATATTTAAGGAAAACACCCGCTGACTTTATTGTCCTTTCCGATAGTAAAAGGATGGTGGCTTCATCCTACAGTATCAACGGGCTGCCAACATCCTATCTTATAAATCATGAGGGGGTCATCCGGCATAAATTTACGGGATACAGAGAATGGTCCGGCCCTGACCTGAGAAAGCTGATTGATCAGTTCATGAATGACTAGTGTCGTATCAAGTGTAAAACGTCATTCCGGCTTGTCCGGAATCAAAGAGGAATAAGAGTCCCGACATAGCGGGAATGACAATTTAAACACCCCGACACTACAAGGTTAACACGACACCAGTCTGTTTCCTTGACAAATGTTTTTTCTATGATTAGAATTTCACACACTTAACCATATAAAAAATCGGTAATCCAAAGCAAGGAGGGAACAATGGATCCTGATGATGTCAAATATCACAAAGAACATGCATGGGTAAAAATTTCGGGCAGCAAGGCAACAATAGGGATTTCATTCTATGCGCAGGAATCCCTTGGTGATATTGTCTATGTAGATGCACCGGAAATAGATGCGACCATAGAGGCCGGGACAGAGCTTACTCAGATAGAGTCCACAAAGGCGACTTCATCGGTAATAAGCCCTGTGAGCGGAACGGTCATTGAATTTAACGAAGAATTGTCTGATTCGCCTGAGATTATCAATGAAGATCCCTATGACAAGGGCTGGATTGCTGTTATTGAAGTGGAAGATGATTCTGAGCTCAGCGGTTTGATGGATGCTAACGAATATGAAAAGTATCTCGAAGAAGAGGTGAAACTGAAATAATGAAGGTCGCAATATTGGGAGCAGGGCCGGGTGGATACGTTGCTGCAATACGGGCAGCCCAGCTCGGTGCTGCAGTGACGGTCATTGAAGAAAGTGAAGTGGGAGGCACCTGTCTTAACTGGGGGTGCATACCCACCAAGACATTGATTGCTTCGGCAGAAGTGCTTCACAAGGCGAGAAATGCACATGCGTATGGCATTGAACTCGAGGGGACTGTTATCCCCAACATTGAGAAAATTGTCGAGAGAAAGAACAAAGTTGTCGGCACACAGGTGAAGGGCATACGCGGCCTTTTTAAATCGTGGGGCGTGTCGCTGATTGAAGGAAGAGGCGTTATTGTTGACCAAAAGAAAATAAAGGTAACGTTGAAGGACGGGACAGAGGAGGATGTTAAAGCTGACAAAATTATCATTGCCACCGGTTCGAGGCCGGCCCATATTCCTGTATTTCCCTTTGACGGGAAACATATTCTGTCCAGCGATCACGCAATTAATCCCGATTCAGTTCCGCAGAGTCTGCTCATTGTTGGCGCCGGAGTTATAGGGTGTGAGTTTGCATTCATATATAGGGAATTCGGAGCTGATGTGACGATGGTGGAGATGATGCCCAATGCAGTATCCACTGAGGATGAGGAAATATCTCAACTCCTTGAGAGGGAATTGAAGAAGAAAAAAATAAAGCTGCTGACAAACACACGTGTTGAAAAAGTTGATGTGAAGGACGGCGGCGTATCTGTTCAGCTTTCCAATGGAAAAACTGAAGAGGCCGAAAAGGTCCTTGTTTCCATCGGAAGAGCGGTCAATACGGGAGATATCGGTCTTGAATCTGTTGGCGTGAAGACAGGGCAGAGGGGAGAGATAGTCGTTGACGGCAGTATGCAGACGAATATCGATGGTATTTATGCCATAGGCGATGTTACCGGCGGTATTATGCTTGCTCATCTCGCCTCAAAAGAGGGGATAGTTGCTGCGGAAAATGCCATGGGCGGGAATGCCTCGGTCAATTACCACGTGATACCGGCCGCCATATTCACCAGTCCGGAGATCGGCTCTGTCGGGTTAAGAGAAAAACAGGCCGCTGAACAGGGTCTGAAATATAAGGTGGGAAGATTCCCGTTCAGGGCGCTCGGAAAGGCACATGCCATGGGAGAGATATCCGGACTGTTCAAGATTATTTCAGAGGAAGGATCGGATAAAATACTCGGCGCGCATATAATGGGAGCCCATGCTGCTGATCTGGTTCATGAAATTGCCGTTGCAATGGAAAAGGGGCTTACGGTAAAGGACATTGCCCGCACAATCCATGCACACCCGACACTTGCAGAAGGTATTATGGAGGCTGCCGAAGATGTTCATGACGCAGCAATCCATTGCCCGAAGAAATAGCAGTTAATGATAATTATTAGATAACTATATCTAACCTATTGCTAAACAAGAGTAAATATACTGATATTCATGGAATATTGTCCCCCCTGCTGCCGTTGTCGCGGTATAAGGGGGTTTTTAACTGATAAAGCATTCATATGGAAACAAGGGAAGTCAACATTGGAGGTGTCAGAGTCGGTGCCGGTAATCCTCTTGCATTTATCGCAGGCCCCTGTGTTATAGAAGATGAGCTTTCAACTTTGAAAAATGCGGAGACTCTGAAGCAGTATTCTGAGAAGCTGAAGATCCCCCTGATATTCAAGAGTTCTTACGACAAGGGCAACAGGACTTCTGTTGCATCCTTCAGGGGGCCGGGCATAACAAAAGGCCTCGACGTTTTAAGAAGGGTAAAAAAAGAAACCGGTCTTCCCGTCATATCTGACGTGCATTCAGTAAATGAGGCTGAAGAGGCTGCCGGGGTACTCGATATGGTGCAGATACCGGCATTTCTCTGCAGGCAGACTGATCTTATCATTGCAGCGGCAAAGACCGGGAGGCCCGTCAATGTAAAGAAAGGCCAGTTTTTAGCACCTGCTGATGTCAGGAACATTATCGACAAAGTGCATTCCACGGGAAACAACGATCTTATTATTACTGAAAGGGGTGTGACATTCGGATATAATAATCTTGTTGTTGACATGCGTTCAATACCGATCATGCAGGGCTTTGGTGTGCCGGTGGTCTATGATGCCACACACAGCGTACAGTTGCCGGGAGGCCAGGGGACCTGTTCAGGAGGGGAGAGAGCATTCATAGAGACCCTTGCCAGGGCAGCGGTGTCCGCAGGATGCAACGCTGTATTTATGGAAGTTCATGAGGACCCTGACAGTGCGCCCTGTGACGGACCCAACATGTTGCCCCTGGAGAGATTCGCTCTCGTGGCAAAGAGGTTGATGGAATTGCATTCACTGGTAAAGGGATGGAACTGATCTCCAAATGAACGAACTTATTGATCAGGCAAAACGTATATTGCAGATTGAAGCAGATGCGGTACGGGCCCTGATTGACCGAATCGATAAGGCATTTGTAGAAGCAATAGATATTCTCTATATATGCACCGGTAAGGTTGTGGTCACAGGGATGGGAAAATCCGGTATCATTGGCAAGAAAATAGCGGCAACACTTGCTTCAACGGGGACTCCCGCATTATTCATGAATCCTGCTGAAGGCAGTCATGGTGATGTTGGTATGATTTCAAAAGGTGACGTTGTGCTGTCCATTTCCAACAGCGGCGAAACAGAAGAGATTATAAGAATTCTCCCGACACTCAAGAGACTGGACATAAAGATTATTGCCATGACGGGAAATGCCCGGTCCGTGCTTGCCAGAACATCAGATGTGTGCCTTGATGTATCCGTGAAGGAAGAAGCATGCTCTATGGGACTGGCACCGACAGCGTCAACCACCGCTGCTCTTGCCATGGGAGATGCCCTCGCCATTACCCTTCTTAACAAGAAGGGTTTCACCGAAGAGGATTTTGCATTCTGCCACCCCGGGGGAAGTCTGGGACGCAGATTGCTCCTGACCGTTGAAGACCTTATGCACGGGGGTGACGTAATTCCGTCAGTCCATAATGATATCCTCATGAAGGAAGCGATAATTGAGATATCTTCCAAACGGCTTGGCATAACATCAGTGGTTGATGATAACCGGAAACTGGTGGGGGTCATCACTGACGGAGATCTGCGCAGGGGACTGGAGAAATGGGGTGAAGATTTTTTTTCCCTCAAGGCGGGAGATGTCATGACCCACAGACCGAAGACGATCAAAAAGAACGTGCTTGCGGCAAAGGCCGTAGCCATGATGGAAAAATATTCCATAACAGTCCTCGTTGTCGCCGATGAAGAGGCAACCATAGAGGGAATCATCCATTTGCATGACCTTCTGAAGGCGGGAATTGTATAGCATTCTGATCAGATGACAAAAAAAGAAATAAGAGAAAAGGCTGAGAAAATAAAGCTCCTCATTCTTGATGTTGACGGCGTTATGACCGATGGAAGTATCATTCTTGATAATGACGGGAATGAATATAAGAGATTTCATGTGCGGGACGGACACGGGATAAAAATGATCCAGAAGGCCGGTATCAGGGTCGGAATCATTACCGGCAGACAATCAAAGGTCGTCAAAATCCGTGCTGAGGAACTGGGCATCAAGGAGGTCCACCAGAGAATTTTCAGAAAATCCGAGGTGTACGACCGGATGTTGAAAAAGTATAAATGTAAGGATGAGAACGTGGCATTTATGGGGGATGATGTTGTTGATCAGGAACTTTTAAAAAGGGCAGGGCTCACGGCCGCGCCCGCTGATGCGGAAAAACAGGCAAAGAAATGGGCCGACCTTGTCACAAAGAGAGGCGGCGGCAGAGGGGCCGTACGGGAATTTATTGATTTGATATTACACTCATCGGGACTCTGGAAAAAGGTCGCAGGGGAGTCACTTGCTAAAGATTAACGTACCTACTATTATTACATGCAGCCGCATCGTAATAATCCTTCCTTTTATACTGATAGCACCGAACAATCCGTTTTTAGGGGCCCTGATCTTCTCTGTTGCGGCGCTTACCGACCTGCTGGATGGCTATATAGCAAGAAAGTCAAGGCAGGTCACAAAGATGGGGATACTCCTTGATCCCATTGCTGACAAGCTTCTGGTCATATCAGCGCTCATTGTGCTTGTTGATATGGCGCGCATTCCGGCGTGGATTGCCATTGTTATTATCGCGAGGGAGTTTATTGTTACGGGGTTACGCGTCGTAGCACTTTCAAAGGACATTATCATTCCCGCTGAAATGGGCGGAAAGTTAAAGGTGACTGCGCAGATAACAGCCATAATAACCCTCTTTGTGGACAGGACTTTCATGTTTGCCGATTTATACAGCATAGGGATATTTCTTCTCTGGATAGCAATGATACTGGGCATTGTCTCAGGATTCCAGTATTTTATCCTGTTCTGGAAACGATTATGATCAATGATGCATTCTCGGTCGGTCCAATGGTATATCTCCTCATTCCCGTCGCCTTCCTGCTGGGGTCCATTCCCTTTGGCATTATCTTTACGAGGAGTAAGGGCATAGATTTAAGAAGTGAGGGAAGCAGGAATATCGGTGCAACGAATGTCCTGCGATCAGCAGGGAAAATCCCTGCAATACTGACGCTCGCGGGGGACTTCATAAAGGGGGCCGTCCCTGTCATTATCTGTAAATATATTATTAATGATGTTGCAGTCACCATGGAGACGGATGAAACGAACAGCATGGTGAATGACCTCTGGCCCGGGATTGCTGGAGTGTCTGCAGTGCTCGGCCATATGTTTTCTGTATTTCTGTCATTTAGAGGAGGAAAAGGAGTGGCCACAGGTTTCGGGGTTTTATCAGTGTACAGTCCTGCTGTTGCCGGCATAATGCTTTTAATATGGATATCGGTAGCATTCATGTTCCGGTACTCATCGCTGGCAGCAATCAGTGCCGTAACAGCAATGCCTGTTGTGTTTATCCTCACCGGGGCCTCGAACATCAAAGTGATCATAGGAATACTTCTTGCCGCACTCATACTGTATAAACATAAATCCAATATAAAAAATCTGATTGCAGGGACAGAGTCAAATATCGGGAGAAAAAGCTGACCGGCTGTGCCCCGGGCAGCATAATAAAAAATGAAACGAGCGGTTGTTCTTTTAAGCGGCGGTATTGACTCCGCCACGACACTGGCAGTTGCACAGGCAGAAGGTTTTGAGATGTATGCGCTGAGCTTTGATTATGGACAGAGGCACAGCGCAGAGCTTGAGTGTGCGCGAAAGAACGCCGGTAAATTCTCCGTAAACAATCATCGGATTATTACATTTGACCTCAGGGGCATCGGAGGATCGGCACTTACCTCTGACAAAGTAGTACCGAAAGACAGGGCGCTGAATGCAGCTATCCCCGTGACCTATGTTCCTGCCAGAAATACCATATTTCTCTCCTTTGCACTTGCATGGGCCGAGACGCTTGAAGCAGCGAATATATTTATCGGGGCAAATGCCGTTGATTACAGCGGCTATCCTGATTGCAGGCCCGCGTTCATCAGGGCCTTTGAGGAGATGGCCAACCTTGCCACAAAGGCATCTGTGGAGGGGAAGATTGCATTTACCATACGTGCCCCGTTGATTCAACTCTCAAAGGCTGAGATTGTCAGGAAAGGGACGGAACTCGGCGTTGATTACGCACTCACCTGGAGTTGTTATGATCCTGTCTCAACAAAAGGACACTACAGGCCATGTATGCATTGCGACAGCTGTCTCTTAAGGGCTAAGGGTTTTAAAGAGGCAGGACTGGAGGACCCCTTATTATTTAAACAATAACATGAAGAATAATTATAAAATACCCTGAAAATATGAATAATAAATAACCTGAAACAGTACTCGGGTCCGCCTGTTTGCCTTTTACAGCCTTCTCTGATTTCTTCTTATGGAAAACGTCACTTTCCCAAGATAACACAGGTCACGTTGTCTGCAATTGGGGCATGAAAACGTAATTAAAAGAAGGACAACGAGTGCAGAATAGAGCAGAAAAATAATAAATGCCTTGAAGTCCTCCTTTACGGCGAGAATATAAAGTGTAGGAACAAAAATTAAAAACAACACAAGGGCCCAGTTGACCGCATTGTCAATGTTCCCCCATGGTTTATACCGTTTGTATATAAGAATTGACTTTGGAAAACACCCGCACGTCTTGACCCCTGAATGGTGATAGGGACAGGCGGAGCATCCGAGGAATGAATTGACGACATAGGCAGCAAGGAAGCTCAGTAACGGGACAAAGGCCCACGGCGACAATCCTATGAGTATGGTACCGATTATCGGAATTGATAAATTCATTGTCAGGTGATATATGTTCTGCCATCTGTCCGGTATGTAACGGTAGGGCAGATTAATCTTGCTTCTGGCCTGTTCGGAAGCAGTGCATGCAGGACATTTGCATTGAGTATGATTTTTCATAGACTTAATTTTTAACGATAGGGAGAAGAATGTCAAGCGGACAGAACAGATACATCTCCGGTTACAGGGGTTTCATTTTTCCATTATCGCCCAGTACGCAAAGCATGGATCCGGTGACCACGAAACAGGTCCCCACCAGACTCAGGGCATTGAGATGTTCCGGCATAATGTACCGGGGAAACAGGAAAGAGCAGATCCTGACTGCAGCGACAGTGATAAGGGGAATTATAGCGAGGACCATACTGATCCGTGATGCTTCCCAGTGATCAAGGGCTTCGGCGAAACTACCATATGCGATAAGCGTATTGATTGCGCAAAAAACAAGGAGTATGAAATGCACTGTGTCCAGCTTCAGAATCCCGGCCGGTCGGGCAAAGGGTAAAAAAAACACCGATCCTGTGATGTAAATACAAAACATGATTGTTTCCGACGAAAATGTTTTGAGAAGCTGTTTTTGTGACAGGGCATATACAGCCCATATAACTGCCGACGCAGTGATGAGCAGAACACCGAACGAGTAATCGTTCAGCCGGGATACAAGGTCATTCAGGCGATCATTAAAAAACAAAAACATTCCTGTCATTAATATAGCGAAGCCCGCCCATTGACGGACACTGAAACGCTCCTTAAACAGGACCAGACTCCCCAGAAGCATAAATACGGGGGCCAGTTGGATGACGACCGTAGCTGTGCTGGGTGACAGGTAATCCAGGCCGACCACATAAAAAAAATAATTGCCGCTGAGGCCAATACCGGCTGCAATGAGAAGATACAGGATGGAACCTCTCATCCTGCTGATGGACGGAAGACCTTTCTTTAATGTGACATACACCACCAGTATTGCTGACGCAATCAGAAAGCGATACCATATTATGGTTATTGCATCCATTTGATTGAGGAGGACTTTCAGCGCAATGGGCAGTATACCCCAGAGAGATGCCGTAATTAAGGAAAGGAAGAGTCCCAATTTCCAGCGGCCTGTTGTGACATGAATGTTCATATTCTATAGAGTAATCAAATGAATTCTTCAAAGCCCTGCTTCGGGTAGTTCATGTTTTTTTACCACCGAAGACCGTGAATATCCCGTTTTTGTAAAAACAGTCCACATTTACAAATCCAATATCAGTAAGCGCATTCAACTGGTCATCAAGTGTATCGGGTTTGTTTTCACCCCCATCCTTATATCGTCGTGTTACATCTCCGAAGAGGTCTTTTTCAATTCCCCTGACGGTCTTTTTTCTGTCTATCCATTCTTTCCACATATGAAAGTACCATTGCTCAAGGTCATCTGTGGGAGGAAGGACCGTGTCGATATTAATAAAATACCCTTCTGACTTGAGGTGTGTAAAAATGAATTTAAAGATCGCCCGCTTGCTGTCCATGTTCAGATGATGAATGGCCATTGATGATGCGATGAAGTCAAAATCATGATTAATAATTTCGCCTCCCGGGAGATCCTGAAAACTCGCCTGAACATAATTAATGTTCGTCAGTCCGGTAAAACGTTCTTTCGCCTTCATCAACATGTCTGCTGAAGGGTCTACCAGGGTTGCTGACAGTGCACCGCTTACATTCATC
>JBFKMY010000054.1:0-10877 GCA_041629615.1 Thermodesulfovibrionia bacterium
AGTCACCCTCGGCCCCTGCACAAAAAAAGAGTTTGAGAAGGCCAGAAAATATTTCTCAGTCCTGCCCCAGCCGGTTACGCTCATCTGGAACAACGGAAAACGGATCAGTGAAGTATATAAAACAATAAAGGCAGCGGGTCTGCAGCTTGGTGATGCAGGAAAGGGCCAGTCAGCATGGATGGCATACGGCTATGTCATTGCACAAAAAAACATAAGCGTCATTGCACTCCATGACTGCGATATCCTTACCTATTCGCGTGAAATGCTTGCTCGGCTCTGTTATCCTGTTACCAATCCCAGTCTTGAATATGAATTTTGCAAAGGGTATTACAGCCGCGTAACAGACAGGATGCATGGCAGGGTCACCCGTCTCCTTGTAACGCCTCTTATCCGTTCATTGAAAAAAATATATGGCCACCTCCCCCTCCTTGAATTCCTCGACAGCTTCAGATATCCCCTGGCCGGAGAGTTTGCCATGGATGTTGATCTTGCGAGGGTCAACAAGATACCCGGCGACTGGGGCCTTGAGGTGGGCATGCTGGCAGAAGTGTACAGAAATTGTGCGGTCAGAAGGGTATGCCAGATTGATATAGCCGACAATTATGAACATAAACATCAGGCCCTGTCCCAGGATGATGAATCCAAGGGGCTGCTCAAAATGTGCATAGATATCAGCAAGTCAATCTTCAGGACCCTTGCATCAGAAGGCACTATTTTTTCGGACGGGTACTTTAAGACATTGATTGCGACCTACGTTAAAACTGCTCAGGACATGCTGAAGCGTTATGAAGACGATGCTGCCGTTAACGGCCTTGTTTTTGACCGGCATGGAGAGAGTCTTGCTATGGAAACATTTACTCAGGGCATAAGAAGTGCCTCTGAAATTATAATGAACGATCCGCTGGGAGTACCACTCATATCAAGCTGGGACAGGGTCACTTCTGCACTGCCCGAGATCCTTGACAAGGTAAAAAATGCTGTTGAGGCTGATAACAAATAGGTTGCCGTTGTCCATGTGATGGATAACACATGAAAAATAAAGCATGAATGTAATAATTAGGGTATAATTGAGTGTACTGTTTTCAGAACATATATTTTCAGGGGGAGGACAGATGAACTTTTGGGAAAAGATACAGGAAGATTTGAAAAAGAACATTCAGGAAGGTCTTGACATTTTCAAGGAAGGCAGTTCTGTTGTAACCGAGAAATTTGAAAAATTGACGGGTGAAGGCAAAAAAAAATATAAGGTATTCAATCTTAACATGAAAGTTCAGGAAGAGTTCACAAAGCTGGGCGGAGAAATGTATGACCTCATATCGAAGAAGTCAAAAAATCCCCTCGCCAACAGAAAAGTAAAATCACTTATTTCAGGAATAAACAGACTCGAATCCCAGATCAGTAAACTGGAAGATCAAAAAGAGAAAAAACCCGTAAAGACGGCTGCAAAAAAAACCAGGAGAAAAAGTACAAAAAAAACGGCCGGCACTTCCGCACGCGGACGGAAAGCATCATCAAAAAGAACTCCCGGAGCATCAGCGGTAACTAAAAAATAATAATGAAACAGCTTCTGTTAAGCATAATCGCGATTCCTGCCCTTATCATACTTCTGTACAGTTTCAGATCACCTGATCCGCAGCCGCCTGCAGAAGACAGGACATCTGTGCGTGAAGACGTCAGGCCTGTGAAAATATCAGGCATTGTCCGGAAAAATGAAACCCTTGATTCAATTTTCAACAAACACGGGCTTGACAAACAAGAACTGTCCGCAATTTATGATACGTCCAGAGAGCAATACGACCTGTCAAAAATAGCAGTGGGAAGCGTGTATTCCTTTGATCTGGACAGATCTGATAAAAAAGTCCGGCGCATGCAGTACGGAATTGATGACACTTCATTCCTGAGTGTTAAACGAAGTCCGGAGGGGTTTAGCGCAGAACGGGTTACGCTTCCGGTTGAAAGACGGGTCGGCCTTCTTTATATCAATATTAAAGGCAGCCTGGCCTCCTCCATGCCCGGCACTCATAAGGAGTATCTCAGGCTTGCCCTTGATCTGTCTGACATCTATGCATGGGACATTGACTTCTTTAACGATATCAGAAACGGTGACTCCGTGAAAATTATAGTTGAAGAATTATGGATCGGCGAGGCCTTCAAGGGATATGGTAATATTCTGGCCGCTCAGTTTAACAATAACGGGACAATCCATTATGCATACCGGTTTGAGCATGAAGGACATGCTGATTATTATGACAGGGAGGGGAAATCCCTGAGAAAATCGCTGCTGAAATCTCCTCTGAAATTCAAGTATATAAGTTCCCGTTTCAGCAAACGCCGTCTTCATCCGAAATTAAGGGTGTACAGGCCCCACCTTGGTGTCGACTATGCTGCACCCGAAGGGACGCCCGTATCAGCGGCAGGGAACGGCACTGTGGTATTCTCCGGACGCAAGGGCCAGATGGGGAAAATGGTCAGGATCAAGCATCCCGGAGGGTATGAAACCTATTACGGCCACCTGTCCCGTATCCCGAAGAACATAGGAAAAAATGTAAAAGTATCCCAGAGTGATGTCATTGGGTATGTCGGTTCTACCGGGCTCGCTACAGGGCCTCATCTTGATTACCGCATCAAGGTGAAGGGGAAATTCGTAAACCCTCTCACCGTTCGCTTGCCCCGCGGCAAATCCGTCCCGCCTGATATTATGGCTGAATTTATAAAAGCGGCAGAACATTTTGAAATAAAACTTGCAACGATACCTGTGCCTGCTGTGGCATCAACAGAGAAAAAGAAAAAAGTTTCCGGTTAGAAAATAAGATCCGGCTTTTTCTGTATCTTTCTTTTAACCTGTCTGTGAATGTAACCTGCTATTCATGCTATGGAAGATTTTTTAACTTCCTATTTAGAGATCATTCAGTATAAAATAGGAGGCGAGAGCAAATATGACTGCTGTGAACGGGGGGAGGTCGTGATAATCGTGACAACAACACCCTTCCCTTACAGAACCCTGTAATTGAGAGAGGGAATACATTGCGCAAAAAGAGAGAGCCCTTTGCATTCAATCAATGTGTCAGTATCGTCAAATCTACGGGACAGAAGGCCAAAAATCTTAGTGAGCTGAGAAAGCTGATTTCCACGGTTGGCAATGAGTGCATATTTCATCATGTGTATCAGTATTTCCTGAAAGGCCATATCCTCGAATATACCAATGATTTTTCAGAATGGGCCGGCGAGACGCTTGAGGAAAGGGCACTGGCTGAACGTCTTGCAAGTATTGATCCCTATACGTTTACCTCGGTAGAAGGGGTCAGAAAAGAGTTGTTGCATGAAATCGATGACTTCCTCGGCAGTTTTCCCAGTCCGCGTGACGTTGTCAGAGGCAATGAGTTTTATTTTAACGAAACAGTAACCCTGGTATTTCCCGTGGGGATAAAAGCAAATAATCTTGCTGAATTTCTCGTGGCCATTGAACACATAGATGCAGGCAGCATATATTACCACTTTTATGATTCCCGTGTGCGTCTGGGGGAAGGAATAATGGATGATTTTTCAATGTGGATAGAACACACCCTCGGACGCAAACCCGTAGCGGAGAAGATCAGGTCCATAGACCCTTTCATGCACAGCATTGAGAGTATCCGGGAACACATCAAGGAGATCGTGGAGGAATATGTGAGGGCAGACATGGAAGGAGTATCAGGGTGATTACTGAATATTCAGGCATAGCGCCCAAGGGTGACCTGCTGCTGATCCAGCGGTTATGCGAGAAGCTCAAGGGCAGGTCATTTCTCCATGTCAATTCTACCCGTGAGGGAGGGGGAGTAGCAGAAATACTGCACAGGATGATACCGCTCCTGACAGACCTCGGGATTGATGCCCGGTGGGAGGTCATAGAGGGTGATGCGGCCTTTTACGATTTTACAAAAAAAACCCATAATGCTTTACAGGGAAACAGGGAAACATTTACGAAGAAAATGTGGGACCATTATTATGAAGTGAACAGAAAGAACAGGAAGAACATCGATCTTAATGCCGATGCCGTTCTTATACACGATCCCCAGCCGGCACCTCTTATAGATTTCAGGCGCCGTTCACGCAAATCCGCCTGGATGTGGCGATGCCACATAGACATATCAAACCCCATGGCGAGTGTCTGGTCGAATTTACTGAAACATGTGGTCAAGTATGATTCAGCTATTTTTTCCGTATCAAAATTCGCCCGGTCTCTTCCCATAGATGAGTTTATTGTGACCCCTTCAATAGACCCTCTCAGTGACAAGAACAGGGATTTGTCCGATAGGGAGATAAATGAGATCGGTGACAGGTTGCATATTCCCCGTGACAAACCAATTCTTTTGCAGGTCTCGAGATTCGACAGGTTCAAGGACCCTATCGGCGTCATTAATGCGTATAAGATCGTCAAGAAATATAATGAGTGCATCCTCATACTTGTCGGCAGTCCTGCCACCGACGACCCAGAGGGGGAGGCCATTCTGAGTGAAGTAAAGGATTATGCAGGCAGTGATGCCGATATCCATATACTTATGCTGCCCCCGGACAGTCACAGGGAAATAAATGCCCTGCAGAGGATGGCTGATGTGATCCTGCAAAAATCAATAAAAGAGGGATTTGGTCTTACCGTATCTGAAGCCATGTGGAAAGAAAAGCCCGTAATCGGAGGGGCCGTTGGAGGCATTCCGTTGCAGATTGTACACGGGGTCACCGGTTTCGTGGTTTATTCCGTAGAGGGGGCGGCCTTCAGGATCAGACAGTACCTTAACAATCCTGATATGGCCAGACGCATGGGGCAAACGGGGAAAGAGTATGTAAGAAATAATTTTCTCCTGACGAGACAGATCAGGGATTATCTGTCACTCTGGTATTGCAACATGCATCGAGGTAAGAATGTGATCGAGTTATGATCACCGATGGGTTCAAGGCGTTCATAGAAGAAAAACTATCGGGCAGGTCTCTTATTATCCTTTCCAACAGGGAACCCTACCAGCATAAAAAATCCGGCTCGTCAATAAAAGTTGAAAAACCCGCAGGCGGACTTACGTCTGCCATGGATGAAGCGCTCAAGGCGATAGGCGGCACATGGGTAGCATGGGGAAGCGGCAGCGAAGACAGGGAAACGGTCGATGAAAACAATCGTATTGCCGTTCCTCCCGACAGACCTTCCTACACCCTGAAAAGGGTATGGTTGACACCGGAGCAAATCACGAACTACTACCATGGGTATTCCAATCAGGTGTTATGGCCGTTGTGCCATATAGCGATGGACCGTATATTTTTCAGAAAGAAATACTGGCAAAGTTATGAAGAAGCAAACGAATTGTTTGCGAAAGCGGTCCTTGAGGAAGCTGATGATACGTCCATTATATGGATCCATGACTATCATTTGTGCCTTGTGCCCAGGCTCCTGAGACAGAAGAAATCAAAGCTCATGATAGCCCATTTCTGGCATATACCCTGGCCCAATTACAGTGTATTAAGGGTCTGTCCCCAGGCTGATGAAATTTTCAGGGCCCTCCTCAAGAATGACCTGCTCGGTTTTCAGACGTCATTGTTTGTCCACAATTTCATGGAGTGTATCAGGGAATCACTCTTTGACGCAGAAGTCGACGATGAAAATCAAACCATAACGTATGAAGGCCACACGACAAAGCTTGCAGCGTTCCCCATAAGTGTTGATTTTCAGAAATTTCATTCCCTGGCCACTTCCGCAAAGACCGAAAAGAGCATGGAGGGCATTAAAAAAAGGTATTCCCTTCAGGGCAGAAAGATCGGGATAGGCGTAGACAGACTTGAATATACAAAGGGGCTCATCAAGAGGTTTCAGGCTATTGATCTTTTTTTCGAAAGATATCCCGAGTATAAAGGGACATTCACGTTCATACAGATTGCGGTACCTACGCGAACAAAAGAACCCTATGTCAGCTACAGAAAAAATGTGGAGGGACTTGTAAAAAAAATCAATCTCAAGTACTCCCTTGAAGGCTGGAACCCTGTTGTGTACAGGGGAACAAAATCGGAACATCAAGACCTTGCGGCCTATTACCGGATGTCCGATATGGCAATAATAAGTTCCACCTATGACGGAATGAATCTCGTAGCAAAAGAATTTATAGCCGCACAAACAGATAATAAAGGCGTCCTGCTTCTGAGCAAATTTACCGGTGCTGCAGAAGAGCTTGAAGGGGCCATTCTCGTTAATCCCTATGACACCGAAGATTTTTCCGATTCCATAAAAAAGGTCCTGGATCTGGACAAAGATGAAATAGGGTGCAGAATCAATAACATGCGAAGACAGGTCAAGGAAAGAGACATATACCGGTGGATAGCTGATTTTCTGGAAGAGGCGGTTCTGCTGCAGACCCAGCACATAAAGAAATGCCGTTATATACTTGAGTGTTGTGAAGAAGTATCAAGGAACAACATATTCCTCTTTCTCGATTACGATGGAACACTTACTCCTATTGTTGCATCGCCGGACCAGGCAGTGCTGTCTGATGATATGTTTTCGCTGATTGTTAAACTGAAGGAACGTTTCCCCGTAGCCATAATCAGCGGAAGGTCCCTTTCCAATATCATGGATATTGTCACCATTAAGGACATGATGTATGCCGGGAACCACGGAGCAGAAATATGGGACGGGAAAGAGCTGATAATGATGGGGGACCAGCTCTCCGACAGTAAGCAGACCCTTAAAGAAATAATCGCGGAACTCAGGGCCGCCTTTTTGCCTGTTCACGGGGTGATCGTTGAAGACAAGGGAATTACGGCAAGTATACATTTCAGGATGGTGGCGCAACAGGACCTCTGCAAAATGTTCGATCTCTTCTGGTCAATTACAGACAGCTATAAAGGTCTTTTCAGAATTACATCAGGAAAAAAAGTCTTCGAAATAAGGCCCCGGGGAATCTGGAACAAGGGGGACGCCGTTACCTGGATGTGGAACAAGTTCGGCAAAACCAGAACTCCTGTATACATCGGCGACGATGTTACTGACGAGGACGCCTATAAAGCAATAAAAGGGAAAGGGATCGGAATTTCTGTTGGGCATAACAATAAAGCAGACTACCATCTGAAAACACAGGAAGAAGTCAGAGAACTCCTGCTTTTTCTGGGCGGTCTTTCTGACTGACCGCCAGATCACGCTTTACATACTGTTTCCGTCATGAGACAGACGTTTCCCCCTTCTCATCGATGATGAAAAAAGACAAAGACAGATCACTCCTGGGCAATCTTTTGCATTTCAGCTTTGGGGAACATACCGTCATTATTGCCATGTCCATGGTGGTAGGACTCCTGAGCGGTTTTGCCAATATTATTTTTCGTGCTACCATGCACCTTGTTCACCAGGTGGTCTTTATTGGAGGTTCTGATCTGTTGCATATCGGTGAAGGCGGATTATTCAGGCTGTTTGTCCCCCTTCTGCCCGTCTGCGGAGCTTTGCTTCTTATTCCATTGTTTTATATTTTTCGAGGCGATGTATACGGGTATGGATTTCCGAAATTTCTTGAACTGGTAAATATAAAAGGCGGAAGGGTAAAAAGAAGGACCTTTTTCACCAGGATATTCAGCTCTGCCTTTACCATCGGTTCCGGAGGGTCCGCGGGAGTGGAGGGCCCTATTGCCCAGATAGGGGGTGCAGTCGGGTCTTTTGTAGGTCAGATGTTCAAGCTCTCGGGCAACAGGATTAAACTCCTGATAGCCGCAGGGTCCGCGGGAGGGATAGCAGCCACATTTAACGCCCCTATCGCGGGAGTAATGTTTGCGTCCGAGATCGTACTTCTGGGCAACTATGAGCTTACATCCTTTGCCGCCATCATAATATCCTCGGGAATTGCAACCGTTGTATCAAGGTCATATTACGGTGAACATCCGGTCTTCACCGTGCCTGCCTATGAAGTAAATGCACATGAAATACCTCTCTATATCCTGTTTGGAATCATCGTCGGAGTGCTTGCAGTTTTATACATCCGGGTATTCCATACAATAAAGGATACATTCGACAGGTCCCGTATACACCCTCACCTGAAACCTGTTATCGGGGCATTTCTTGTCGGCCTCATCGGGATATTCTATCCCCATGTCATGGGTGACGGGTATGCGTTTATTGAACAGGCGCTTGAAGGAGAAGTCATCATAGTGGTCATGCTGGCGCTGGTATTTCTCAAGATGATCGCGACTTCGTTGACCCTCGGATCGGGCGGAGCAGGAGGAGTGTTTGCTCCGGCACTTTTTATCGGTGCAATGGTCGGCGGCAGTTTCGGGTGGCTCGTCCACACCCTATTTCCCTCCTATACCGCAAGTCCCGGAGCATATGCTACTGTCGGGGTGGGGGCATTTCTTGCAGCAGCGACCCATGCTCCCATGACAGCGATCTTCCTGTTGTTTGAAATGACCGGCAACTACAAGATTATTGTTCCCATCATGTTTGCAAGCATAGTTGGCACGTTGACAGCGAAACGTCTCTATCGTGATTCCATAGATACCGTCGAGCTTACGAGAAAGGGAATCAACATTCATGACGGCAGAGAGGCGACCGTGCTGGGCACGATAACAGTCGGGAGCATAATGACAAAGGATTTCCTGACCATCCACGAAGATACTGACATAAATGAACTGCTTGACAAAATTGCACAAAGCGATCATTTGTATTTTCCGTCAGTTGACGATGACGGCCTGTTAACAGGCATTATTTCACTTCAGGACATAAGGAGCGTTTTGTTTGAAGAGGACCTTAAAGGACTGGTAAAGGTGAAATTTATAGCCTCCAGAAATGTCATAACCGTGAGTCCCAACGATAATCTTAATACGGCAATTGAAAAATTTACCCTCAAAGACCTGGGAGAAATTCCCGTGGTGGACATATTTGACAGGAGGAGAGTTGTAGGCATGTTAAAAAGAGGTGATGTGATAATAGCCTATAATAAAGAATTGTTGCGGAGAAGGATGTAGTCATGCAAAACAGTATATGTGATACGGGTTTGAGAAGAGTATGAAAAAGAGACAGATCCTTCTTGAACAGTCTGTTCTCTTTATAAGCGTCATCAAGTGGTTTTTCCTTGCCACCTGCATTGGTGTCATCGTCGGTGCATCAACTGCCTTATTTATTAAAATATTAAACTACAGCACCTCCTTCACAAACCAATATGAGTATTATTATTTCATGCTCCCCGTGGCCCTGTTTTTTTCCGGCCTCACGGTGAAATATCTTTCCCCTGAAGCCAGAGGCCATGGAACGGAAAAAGTAATTGAATCAATACACAGGCATCTCGGAAAAATGAACCCCCTTATGGTTCCCGTTAAGTTGGTGGCAACGGTAATAACCATTGCTGCAGGAGGCTCGGCCGGGAAAGAGGGCCCTGCGGCACAGATAGGCGCAGGTTTGTCATACATCTTCGCCAGTGTTTTCCGCTTTAATAAAAAGGACCGTCAAAAGCTGATAATATGCGGGATAAGTGCAGGGTTTGCTTCGGTGTTCGGGACTCCTATTGCAGGGGCTTTTTTCGGTGTTGAAGTCCTTTCCGTAGGGACCATTTTCTATGACGTTATCTTTCCCTCCTTTGTTGCAGGCATAATCAGCCATCAGGTTTCTTCTTCTTTTGGTGTGGAATACTTCTATAATCCTATCGATTTTGTGCCGAAATTCACAGAAGGGTTTTTTGTGGAAGTCCTCATCGGGGCCTTTTTTTTCGGATTATGTTCTCTTATTCTCATTGAAGTCCTTACGTTTACTGATTCGGTAAGCCGTAAAATCAGAATCTGGGAGCCCCTGAAAGGCCTGATCGGCGGGTCCCTTCTTATTGTGCTCGCTTTAAGTACGTCAACAAGATTTCTCGGACTGGGTCTGGAGACAATAGAAAATGGACTGCGGGGTGCCCATATAATGCCCTACGACTTCGCCCTGAAAATACTATTCACGTCCATTACTCTTGCTTTCTGTGGAAGCGGCGGTGTGGTAACGCCAATTTTTTTTATTGGTGTCACTGCCGGCAGCGTGTTTGGGTCACTCCTCGGCTATGATCCATCAATGTTTGCGGCTATTGGCATGGTCAGCCTGCTTGCAGGCGCGGCGAACACTCCCATCTCTGCAAGTATCATGGCAATAGAGTTTTTTGGTCCGGAACTGGCCCCGTACGCAGCTGTCTCATGTATAGTCAGTTATCTGATGACAGGCCACAGGAGCGTGTATCCGAGCCAGGTCCTCGCCACCACCAAGTCACCTTCAATTTTTATTGAAAAGGGGGTGGTAATGGAAAACATGTCCTCAATAAGGATACGCCCCAGGCCTCACAGTATAACAGACGCCCTTTTAAGGATTATTAATCGGTGCAAAGCGATAATGGAAGGTATAATGAAGAAATAATTCCCGGCATCCGTCGATGGTCCATTAAAAGGAAGACACCGTTCAATTGACTTCCTGACGAGTGAAGTTCCATAATACTATCTCATTTTGAGTTCTTGAAAAGGAGTTATCCATGTCCGAAGCAAAATTGAAAGTCATTCTTATTCGACATACTCCTCATCCTGAGGAGACGATAGCAATGGCCGCCAAGCTCTGTTACAGCCCGTCCGATATAGCATCACTTAAAGGAAAGATAGAGTCTAAAGACCAGAAATTATTTGTCGAGAAGCTGGTAAAAATGGGCCATATGACTCCCATAGAACATCCTTCATTCACCTTTGCCATAGAGGGTATTTCACGGGCATGTTCTCACCAGCTCGTACGACACAGACTTGCCTCGTACAGCCAGCAGTCACAGCGTTACGTAAGCGAGGAGTCCGGTTTTGATTATATTATCCCTCCGCTCATTAAAGAAGACAGGGAATTAAAACGTACTTTTGTTGCTTTCATGAAAGAGGCACAGAAT
>JBFKMY010000055.1:0-10869 GCA_041629615.1 Thermodesulfovibrionia bacterium
CATGATTTTTTGAAAATCATCGGGATCTATTTCGATACGGGCAACTTCGGAATGATTCCTCACCCTGAGTTCTCTGACACCGAATTTTCTTATAAACAGTTCAGCCTTACTGACTTTTCCCAGCGATTCTGCGGTGATCCTCTGGCCATAGGGGAAACGCGAGGACAGGCAGGGAGTGGCCGGTTTGTTCCATGTTGAGAGACCGAGAGACTTTGAAAGCTCCCGTATCTCATTTTTGCTCAGACCGGCATCAAGGAGGGGACTCTTAACACCCTCTTCCTGAGCGGCCCTTCTCCCCGGCCGCCAGTCCCGGGCATCGTCCGCATTCGTGCCGTCAAGAATATAGGAAATATTTTCCTCGTTCGCTATCTCTTTCAGCCTGCCAAAGAGTTCTTTTTTGCAGTAGTAGCACCTGTCAGGGGGGTTGCTGGAATACTGTGCATTTTTCAGTTCCATCGTTGCTATGATACGGTGTGATACATTGAGCGAACGAGCCATTTCTCCTGAAAACAGGAACTCTTCCTCAGACAGGCTGTCAGACTTCCCGGTAACAGCAAGGACCTCGCTGAGACCGGACAGGGAGGCAGCTTTTAAGAGAAAGGTGCTGTCAACACCGCCTGAAAAGGCAATGATGACGCGGTCCATTGCTTTCAGTCTTTTTTTCAGGGCATTGAATTTTTCCTCCGATGTCATACGAATATAATAGCTTAAATATGGTTCAAAATAGTTCTATGGAGATGAGAAACGGCAGAGGGGTGTGTTCCTGGTTCTAAAAAGTGGCGTACTAAACATCAGGTGAACTGCTATGGAACCATGATGAACATTACTCTTAAAGCGTTATTACTTCGTAGTATTCCTGATGGAAATTCTTGTCAGCCTTCACAATAATTTTAAATCCGTTTTCCCGTTCAATTGCCTCAATCCCCTCGCGCTCATCATCGTAAATAAGGTCTGCGACGTGGGGATTTGCCGATATCATTATTTTGCAGTTTTTCTGCGTCAAGCCTATTCTTCTCAGTTCCATAAATATTTCATAGCATACCGTTGTCGGCGATTTAATAAACCCCTTTCCATCGCAATAATGGCAGGGTTCACATAATATCCTCTGAAGACTCTCTCTTACTCTTTTTCTTGTCATCTGGATAAGACCGAGCTCCGAGACTTCGAGAATGGTACATTTGGCCCTGTCTTTGCACATTGTTTCCTGAAACATGGAAAAAAGTTTTTTCCTGTTTTCTTCTTTTTCCATGTCTATAAAATCAATGATGATAATGCCGCCGAGGTTCCTCAGCATTATCTGGTATGAAATCTCCTTTACCGCTTCAATATTCGTCTTGAAAATTGTATCTTCAAGTGATGCCTTGCCAACATACTTCCCCGTATTCACATCTATTGATATCAGCGCCTCTGTCTGGTCGATGACGATATATCCCCCGGACTTGAGCCATACCCGTTTTCCCAGGGCCTTGGGTATTTCGAGTTCAATACCATAGGCATCAAATATGGGCTCCGGTCCGTCATAGAGTTCGATTTTTGATATTAATTTCGGGAAAAAGGTATTAACAAAGTCGATGACTTTCCTGTATTCTTCAGGTGAATCAATAATGAGCTTCTCGGTTTCATGGCCAAGCAGGTCCCGTACGCTTCGCAAGGCAAGGTCAAGGTCGCTGTATAACACATTGGGGGCATGGATCTTTTCTTTTTTCTTCTGAATGTTGTCCCACAGCAGCATGAGATATTCAATGTCCTTTTTGAGCTCCTCCTCGGTGCAGCCCTCGCTGGCGGTCCTAATGATAAATCCATAATTTTTGGGTTTAAGTTCACTGACCAGGTCTTTCAGCCGCGTCCTCTCCTCCTCCTCCAGTATTTTTCTGGATACCCCGATATGTTCGACCCCCGGCATTAATACGAGATATCTTCCGGGAAGGGTGATATAGGACGTAACACGGGCCCCCTTGGTGCCTATTGAGTCTTTAGACACCTGGACAAAGACCTCTTCGCCCTCCTGGAGCAGGTCCTCAATCGGCAGGTTAATGGGAACGGTTTCTTCGAGGTCCTCGCCGAACAGCGAGTAATCGAAACCTGAGAGCACATCAGCGGCATGGAGAAAGGCCGCCTTTTCAAAGCCGATATCCACGAATGCGGACTGCATTCCCGGGAGTATTTTTACGACCTTGCCCTTATATACATTTCCCACGAGGCTTGCATCCTTTCTCCGTTCAAGGTACAACTCGGAGAGCTGGTTATTCATATCGATTAATGCTACCCTTGTCTGTTCGGGTGTAATGTTAATGAGAATATTTCCGGCCATATACTCTGCCTCCTCAGGGCACCTGGTTCGTCTTGATGGGGTATAAGTACTCTCTTTCACCCTTATTATACCCATAAAGACCAATTCTTTTGATGCGCGCAGAATGCACTTCTTCAACGGTCTTCTGAAGCATCTCCTTTAGTATCTCGAACAATCGCACCTTTGCCTCATCCCTGTCAGCGAGGACAAGAGAGAGCCTGTTGTCATGAATTTCTGCTTTTTCCACCATGGTCCGGACGTCCACTGTCTTTTTTTCCCGTGACACCGGCCAGGCCGGACTGTCCATAAAGGTATTGACCGCTCCCGCTGCCCTGTGGTCAATGACGACTTCATATTCATAATGGGAAATACATTCATTTAACGACATTCCATTCAGAGGAACGGGGGCTGCATTATGTATTATGATCCCTTCCGGCAATGCAGTGTTCAGCCTCAGTACCAGGTCAGATGAAGGTGCGGAATTATTCAGTTCAATATCAAAATATTCGTTGAGCCCTTCAATTCCGGCTGAAAGGGCAGGCCCGAAAGAGATCTTCGGGTGCGGATGGAAGCCGGTGGAGTAGGCCACAGGCAGGGCGGCCCGCCTCATGGCCCTTACAATAGATGTCATCAGTTCCTGATGGGAAAGGTACCGTAACATGCCGGTCTTTGAAAAATGTACTCTCCATGCTGTGTGCGTTGCAGGGGCCGGGCCATGCTTTCCGTTGAGATGTGTGGCCGGCACACTTTCTGTTTTTCCCTGTTCATCGTGCGTTGTGCGACCTCCGCCGTTCCGGGGTCTTTTTTCGTCGCTGCATTCGAGCCCGCATCCATAACAGCCGTCACGGCAGTCTGCTGTGCCCTCTTCCCGTAATGCCTTTTCATATTCTGACGCAAGGAATTCTTTTCTCATTCCGGAGTCTATAAAATCCCAGGGCAATTCCCGATCAAGCGCAAATGACCGTGAGGCATACCGGTCAAGATCAATCCCCGTTTCTTTTGCTGCCTGTTCCCACAGCGAAAAATTAAAGTGTTCGGACCACCCGTCAAAACGGCACCCGAGACGCCAGGCTTTCTCAAGCAGCAGGGCACTGTCCCTGTCTGCCCGTGCAAATACCGCTTCAAGGAGACTGTTTTCAACATGCTGCCCCTTAAAGTTGATATGACGCTTTTTGAATGCCCTTCTGATATAGTCCTGCTTTTCCCGCAGGTCTTCCCGTGAATTTTGTCCCTCCCACTGAAAGGGGGTATGCGTTTTTGGCACAAAGGCCGATATGCCCACATTGATGTTTACACGCCTTCCCGTTATCTCTCTTCCTTTCTTTAATGCCCGCACCGCCATATTTATGAGACCGTCTATGTCTGCCATCGTCTCTGTGGGCAGGCCGATCATAAAGTACAGCTTGAGCGTGTTCCAGCCTTCGGTAAAAAGCTTTCTTAATGTTTCGTCATATTCCTCATCGGTAAAGTCCTTGTTTATTACATCGCGGAGTCTTTTTGTCCCGGCCTCGGGTGCAATCGTAAATCCTGTCTTTCTCACCGTCTTTATCTCTTTCAGCACCTCGCTGTCTATTGCACCTACCCGTAAGGAAGGGAGCGAAACCGATGTGTGAGAGCCGGCGCACAGCCTGTTAAAGTCCCGGATCAGGGGCAGCAGGCTGCTGTAGTCCCCGGCGCTGAGTGACGTGAAAGAAATCTCTTCGTAGCCGGTATTCTGAAGTGAATTGCGCGCCAGAGCAAGGACATTTTCTGAAGATCGTTCACGCAGGGGGCGGTAAATCATTCCGGCCTGACAGAAACGGCACCCCCTTGTACAGCCCCGGGATATCTCTATCGCCACCCGGTCATGGACAACCTTCATATAGGGCAATGGCGGGGCATCGGGGAAAAGGGATGTGTCGAGGTCCTCCACTATTCTTCGTTTGATTTTCTGCGTTCCGGTGTCGTGCACTGACGGGACATAGATTCCCTGAAGGTTTGAGAGTGCATGCAAAAGGTCTTGTTTGCATCTGACCCCGTCACCCTTATTTCTGAGAGTATAAAACAGCGTCACGACCTCTTCGATGACGTCCTCACCGTCGCCTATCACAAAGGCATCAATAAAAGGGGCGAGCGGGAGGGGATTCACAGTACAGGGGCCTCCTGCAATGACAAGCGGACAGTTGTCGCCTCTTTCCCCGGACCTCACGGGCATACCGCCTAAATCCAGCATATTGAGCACATTTGTATAGGAAAGTTCATACTGGAGAGTAACCCCGATAATGTCGAAGTCCCCTAAAGGTCTTTGATGTTCGAGGGACGTTAAAGGGAGATGGTTTTTCCTTAGATGGGATTCAAGGTCCACCCAGGGGGAAAAGACCCTTTCCGCTGAAGCATAGGGGATACGATTAATTATTTCATAAAGAATTTTCAGGCCAATATGGGACATCCCGATCTCGTAGGTGTCGGGAAAACAGAGGGCCACCTTTACCCCGTGAGATACGGAAGGCCCCCCCTCTTTTCTGACGGGCTGAACATCAGGTTCTTTGTGGATGCTGTTTAGTTCATTGCCGATATACCTGCACGGCTTCTGGAAAACTGCATAATTCATGGGCAATTTTCATTATCCCACAGGGAATCCGGGAATTGCAATTGAGATGCTGCTCTTATTACTGATTACCGGACTTCTGCTTTTTTGGCCTGAATTTTATACAGGCCATGCCCGAGGCTTCATACACGGCAACCGATGGCATATGCCTGGATTTAAAATCCATGGCTTTGCACCCCCGTGGAAACCTGTCGTCCCACGTGATAATAAAATGCATGCAGTTAAAGCAATTGACGGGACCTTTTTTCATGGCAGCCTGTTTAATCCGTATTCTCTCTCCCCCTTATTTTACAAAGAGGGGGAAACGTGGGCAACGCACTTCCTGTATCCCTGAGGGTTTCCGATATCATAGACAGTCCCGGGGAGGCGGCACCCCAGGAGTCCCTTTTCTTTCAATACCAGGTTCCGGACATATATGTCAGTATACTCACCTTCCTTCACCATACCTCTCGCCCTTTCAATATAATCAAATATGAAGGGACCGGAAATATACATGCCGCAGGCACGGAGTTCTCCTTTATGCCGGGGCCGGAAATGACCGCCACTTTTCGGGAGGAACCGTTTAATTTCATACACATCATTTTCCATTGCACTGATATCGACCCTCCCAGCGTTGCTGATCGTATGAGAGATATCGTCAGATACTTCGTTAAGGGCGATGACGTCTTTCCGGTATTTCCTGTAAACGGGGAGAAGAGTTGCAAGCGCCCCGGGGGCAGGCATATAAATATTGTCCGGATAGATCACGGCAACTGCGTGATTGCCGGCAATGTCCTTTGCATGACCGATTGCATCCGCTTCACCTGATGGTTTGTTTTGATACAGGAAGGTGAGAGAGCATGTGCGATTAATCTCCTCAATCCCCTCACCCGCAAGGGGGTAAAGTTTTTCTGCAAAATGCATATCCTGAAAGAACCGCCGTATTATCTCTTTTTGTTCACTTATAATAATGACGATTTCTCTTATACCGGCTGCTATCCCCTCGTCAATGGCATACTGAATGGCCGGTCTCCCCCCGACGGAAAGGAGTTCCTTTGGTACATCAGGGGAAAGGGCCCGCATTCGCGTGCCCAGCCCTGCAGCGGGGATGATGAGATACCGGGGTGTGTCCTGCGCGACGCATGTTTCCGGGTGCATGGGTAATTGTACACATAAATTGATATGAATGCCATTTCAGATCAATGGAGGACCAGGGCCGTCTGCGTATCGCTACGGCCAGGGTCTTTCACGGATACCGGATAGGCGTACCCATACCGGAAATCACTATGCCTTACACTCCTCATAAGCACATTAATCTTTTATAAAACAAAAAGTTATCTTCCTGGCAAAGGACTTGCAGTGAAGAACATATAATGATAACCACTGCAATCAGAAAAAAGGAGAAAGTCATGGATACTATTCTGAACAAAAAGGATTATTGCCTTGAATATTCCGGGACATATTTTGTGGAATGTATCACCAGGGATGAGCACGGAGAAAGTGCGGACGATAACAAAGCTTCAGAAAAGACAAAACTGAGTGTGGTTAAAGACAGGTTTTATCATGGCATTCTGGATCTCATGAAATCGACCATGATTATCTTTGTCCTGTTAACGCTGTACAAGGTCTCGGGACTGAACACATGGTGGATTCAGCTAGTGGAAAGACTCTATCAATGATTAAAACCATTTATTCTTTAACCACCCGTTTTAATGCATTATCCCGTGAGCAAGGGTGATCACATGAATCTCCCCGGCCCCGGCCTTTTTGAGGACATGAGAACATTCGCGTACGGTGGCGCCCGTCGTTGATACATCATCGACGAGCAGGACATTCTTTCCCTGAATCACTTCCCTCTTTTGAATCCTGAAGGCATTTTTAACATTTTTTTTTCTTTCCCGGGAGCTCAGCCCGACCTGCGGCTTCGTGTCCCTGATCTTGACAAGGGCGTCCAGTATCAGCATGACCCCGAGGCTCCCGGCAACATATTTTGCAAAAAGTGCTGACTGGTTAAACTCCCGCTGCCTGAGACGTTTTTTATAAAGCGGGACCGGCAGAACAGCGTCTGCCACAGGGACCCTGATGCTCAGCAGTATATCAGACAGGGGTCTGGAGAGTCGTGTGACGCTGTGATATTTCAGCAGGTTGATTGCCTTTTTTAATGCCCCCTCATAGAGCCCGAAACTTGAAGCAGATGCAAAGGCAGGCTCTTCCGTGATGCACTCTCCGCACCGGATGGACGCATCGGAAATGAGGGGCCTCCCGCACGCGCTGCATCGCGGGCCCTGATAGGGCAGTATGGACTGCCAGCATTCCCTGCATATCGGAGCTGTTTTGTGGTCCGATGATGGCCTGTTGCACAGCGGGCATGATTCAGGAAACAGTGCATTCAGAACCCTGGTCAGCATGGTGCCCACGCATGATGTACTCATTTGTCTGGAGCCCTTTCGGTCCGTCCCCCCGGACCCTTTTCAGATTATGAGACTCTCCCCTGTCATTTCGTCAGGCCTGTCAATTCCCATGAGATCGAGAACAGTGGGTGCCACGTCAGCGAGTATTCCTTTTGTACGAAGCGTGACATTCTTTCTTAACAGAATAAACGGTACCGGATTTGTCGTGTGTGCAGTAAATGGACTGCTGTTGTCCTTCATTTTGTCGCAGTTACCGTGATCAGCGGTTATAATTACCGTGCCGTCCAGTGACTGTGCTTTTGTAACAATTGCTTCAAGGCATTTATCTATGGTCTCACAGGCCTTTACTGCCGCTTCCATTATTCCGGTGTGCCCTACCATGTCAGGGTTTGCGAAGTTCAGGAGGATAAAATCATACCGGTTCTGATCGAGCCTTTTCAATGCTTCATCCGTTACCTCATAGGCGCTCATTTCAGGCTTTAAGTCGTAGGTCGCTACGTCCCGGGGAGAGGGAACGAGGAAACGGTCTTCTCCGTCAAACGGATCTTCTTCTCCCCCGTTAAAAAAGTATGTCACGTGGGCATATTTTTCGGTCTCTGCAATCCTCAGCTGCTTCATCTGTTCACGGCTCAGGACTTCCCCGAGAATGTTTGTTAATGTGAGCGGAGGAAATACCGCAGGGAAATGAAAATCTTCATCATATACGGTCATTGTTACATATGAGCCCAGCTGGGGGACCCGTTCTCGTGTAAACCCGTCAAAGCCCTCTCCGGCAAGGGCCGCGGAAATCTCGCGTGCCCTGTCAGCCCTGAAGTTGAAAAAGACAACAGAATCATTGTCCCCGATGAGACCAACCGGTTTGCCGTCATTACAAATGAGAGATGGCTTGATGAACTCATCCGTTTCATCTCGGGCATAACTCTTCTCAACGGCGTCGACTGCTGACAGGACTTTTTCCCCTTCACCCTGTACAAGCGCCCTGTAGGCCTTCTCTACTCTGTTCCAGCGCTTGTCCCGGTCCATGGCCCAATATCGTCCGGTGACAGAGGCAATCCGGACTGATGCATTGTCACCGAGAAATGTTTCAAGGTCTTTAATATACCTGATACCGGAATCAGGAGGTGTGTCCCTCCCATCCATAATAGCGTGCACAAAGACCCTTTGTACCCCTCTGCGCCTGGCCATATCTATCAATGAGTACAGATGACTGATGTGGCTGTGGACACCGCCGTCGGATAAAAGACCGAGAAAATGGAGGGCCCCGTCATGGCTGACAGCAGAACTCATTGCATCCACAAGTGCCTCGTTCTCCATGAAACTGCCGTCCTCAATGGCCTTGTTTATCCTCGCATAATCCTGATACACAATCCGGCCGGCTCCCAGATTCAGGTGGCCCACCTCGGAATTTCCCATCGTGCCTTCAGGAAGACCAACGGCTTCCCCTGAGCACTCAAGGGCAGTGTGGGGGTAGGTACCAATCAGGCCCCTGTAAAAGGGAATGTCAGCCTGTGCCTGTGCGTCTGAATCGGGGTCCTGAGAAATACCCCAGCCGTCCAGCACTATTAACATTAAGGGTTTCATATATTTATCCGATGGGATGAAACAGGCCCCGTTTACTTATGTAATCAGCATTTCAAGCAGTGCCTTCTGCGTATGCAGTCTGTTTTCCGCCTGATCAATGACAACACTTTGCGGTGAATCAAGAACATCATCGGTGATCTCTTCCCCTCTGTGCGCCGGCAGGCAGTGCATAACGATCGCATCAGGCTTTGCACGAGATAACAGATGACCGTTGAGCTGGTATTTTTTAAAGGTCATTTTTCTTCTTTCTACTTCTCTCTCCTGGCCCATGCTGATCCATACATCCGTATAGAGCACATCAGCGTCTTTTACTGCTTCTTCCGGGTCATGAATAATAGTGACCCTGGCCCCCTCTGAAAGGACTGATTCATATATTTTTTTGTCCGGTTCATACCCCCGGGGGCATGCGACCACCAGCTCTGCACCGGTCAGTAATGATGCCTCTATTAATGAATTGGCAACATTGTTCCCGTCACCGATATAGGTTATGCGCACATCCTTAAGTCTGCCCTTCTTCTCCTGCACTGTTAACATGTCGGCCAGGGCCTGGCAGGGATGGTGCATGTCCGTAAGGCCGTTTATCACCGGAATGGCAGCATTTTGGGCAAGCTTTTCAATGGTGCTGTGTGCATAGGTCCTGATAACAATACCGTGCAGATATCTCGCAAGCACTTTGGCAGTATCTTCAATCGTTTCCCCTCTTCCGAGCTGCATGTCCTTTGTATTGATGTATATCGCCTGCGCACCGAGCTGATATATGCCTGTCTGAAACGATATGCGTGTTCGTGTTGATGTCTTGTCAAACATGAGGCCGATGCTTTTCCCTATAAGGGGACAGGATGTGGCGTTTTTCCCTGCTTTCAGGTCAGCTGCCCTTTGAAGCAGTGCCTTCACTTCTTCCGGTGACAAATCCCGTAATACAAGAAAATCCCTCTTCATACCGATCTCTCTTTTTGCAAAAACAGTCTGCTCATTGGGGCTGTCTTTCAAAGATGTCTTCAAGTACGTCTATCAGACGGTCAATTTCCTTTTCAACGATTATCAAAGGCGGTGTAAAGCGCAGCACATTGCCGCTTGTGCAGTTAATAAGCAGCCCGCGCTTGGCACAGGCTTCCACTACCGGACCGCCTGCCATTGTTAATTCCATTCCGAGCATCAGCCCTGCCCCCCTGACGTCGATTATTGCAGAAGGGAAGTCTTTCTTCAGTTTCTCAAGTTTGGTGACAAAATACTTCCCGGACCGGCGGCAGCTATCCAGGATAAATCCGTCCTCAAGCAGTGTCTCAATTGTGGCAACTGCTCCCGCACATGCCAGAGGGTTCCCTCCAAAGGTTGAGGCATGGGTACCATGCTGGAATGATGACGCTACTGCATCTTTTGCAAGCAGGGCACCGATGGCGACCCCTCCTCCCAGGCCCTTTGCAAGGGTAATTATATCAGGTTCCACGCTGAAATGCTCATACGCAAAGAGTTTTCCCGTTCTTCCCATCCCCGTCTGGATTTCATCAAGGATGAGGAGGAGCTTATGTTCATCGCATATCTCGCGCACCTTCACAAAGTAATCATCCGACGGCATCCTGATTCCGCCTTCTCCCTGGATCGGTTCAAGCAATACCGCACAGGTATGCGCTGTCACTGCCTTTCTCACAGCGTCGCTGTCATTAAACGGGACATGGACGAAACCCGGAACTAACGGCTCGAACCCCTTTTGAATCTTTTCCTGTCCCGTAGCGCTCAACGCAGCCAGCGTCCTGCCGTGAAAAGAGCCGTGGGCGGATATTATTTCATACCTGTCGTCAGGCGAATGGTCCCGTCCGTACTTTCGTGCAAGTTTAATGGCCCCCTCAATTGCCTCTGCGCCTGAATTGCAGAAGAAAGCTTTATCAGCACAGGAGTTCTCTATGAGGAGCCGGGCAAGATCTATCTGCTGCTCAATATGATAGAGGTTGGAAACATGGAGCAGACGCTGTGCCTGTTTCTGCAGGGCGATAACTACTTTGGGATGGCAGTGACCGAGGCAG
>JBFKMY010000056.1:0-10867 GCA_041629615.1 Thermodesulfovibrionia bacterium
CAGATTCCCTTGTTCCCAGAAGATTGAGATTTGGCCCGTTAATGATTAATATCTTCATGCTTTTCCCCTTTTCAAGGCAATGATCCCGTCGAGGATCTCATCAGCAACTTCAATTTTTGTCATTTTCGGATAATCAGTAGTTTGTCCATTTTTGTTGATTATGGTGACGATATTGGTATCACCGTCAAATCCCGCATCCTGCTGTGAGATATCATTGAGAACAATCATGTCAAGATTCTTGTCCGTTAATTTACCGATTGCGCTCCTGATATCCTTGCCGGACTCTGCAGCAAACCCGATAAGGATCCTGTTGCCTTTCTTTTTTCCCAGTTTCCTGAGTATATCGGTATTTACATTTAATTTCAATGAGATGTCACCCTTTCTCTTAATTTTTGCCTTAGCTATATGAGGGGATGCATAATCAGAAACAGCTGCAGCCATGATAACAGTTGTCGCTTTCTTGAGGTGCTTAAGGACTTCATTCTCCATCTGGGAAGCCCTTTCAACCATTACAAAAGAGGCGCCCCCGGGTGGTGTGAGGGCAGAAGGTCCGCTCACGAGCGTCACTTCTGCACCCCTCCGTAAAGCGGCCCGTGCAATGGCAAATCCCATTTTGCCTGAAGAACGGTTTGAAATAAATCTGACAGGATCTATCGGTTCTCTGGTGGGTCCGGCTGTCACTAAAATTGTGTGCCCCTTTAAATCCTGCGCTGTCAATGCTGTTGCAGCTGCCTCATAAATCTCTTCAACCGCCACCATACGACCCTCGCCTTCTTCACCACAGGCGAGACTCCCTGATTCCGGTCCGACAAACTGAACTCCCAGTTTTTTCAGCTCCTTTATATGCTTTTTTACTATCGGGTTGGCATACATCCTGAAATTCATGGCAGGCGCCATTAAAACAGGGCCTTCATGGGTCAGCCAGAGAGTGGTCAGGAGATTGTCCGCTATTCCACATGACAGTTTGTTTATCGTGTTGGCGGTGGCGGGTGCAATGATAAACAGATCTGCCTCTCTTGTCAGCTGTATATGGCTGAACGGGTCCTTGAACAGGTCAGTGCAGACAGGCCTGCCGGTGAGCGTTTCAAATGTATAGGGTGTAATAAAACGACATGCTGCTCCGGTCATGACTACCTGTACACGCGCACCCTTCTCAATGAACCGGCGTGCAAGGTCAACAGATTTATATGCAGCTATGCTTCCGGTTACCCCCAAAAGGATATGTTGATCTCTCAGCACCTCGATCAGCTATCTCCAAATATATCCTCGATTGTTTTCTTTTGCTCTGTGTCACCTTTCTCACTGAGATATACTTTCAGGTCCCTCTCAAGTTCTGTCATATCTTCCGGCATGGTCTCTTTCTGCTGGGCCTCATCCATCATTCTCTTGTGCGTCAGCTTTTTTGCTTCTTCACTCGCCGTGATAGCCGCCTCACCGGTAAGAACATTCACCATATTCGTTGCGACTTCTTCAATGGCAAGCGTTGTAATTTTCTGGGCTTTTGAAGCTATGACAGGAAGGGAACCCTGGGACAGGGCCTTTGCCCGCTTCACAGCAGCGATGACCAGCCTGTATGTGCCGTCGACTTTCTCCCTGTCATAATCAATTGGTAATGAAATGATGTCCATATAACCTCCCTGTTTTATTTAATGTCATACACCTTTTTTATCCATTTCGGGTCAACCGCTTCTGCGGTGAGTTTTGATGATATGAGTATACTTTCAAGCTCTCTATATGCTTTGTCGAGACTGTCATTTACAACAAGGTAATCATATTCTTTATAGTATGCTATTTCAGCCCGTGCATTATCAATCCGTTGTGCTACCACATCCTTTGAATCCGTCTTACGATTAAGAAGTCTCTCTCTCAGGATTTCTATTGACGGGGGAAGAATAAAAATGAACCTGGCATCAGGATAGTTCTTTTTCAGCTGCATTGCGCCATGTGTATCAATGTCAAGTATTATATCATATCCTTCCCTGTTTAACTTTTTCAGTCTTGTCACTGACGTGCCATAGAGATTGCCGTGAACCGATGCCCATTCGGCAAACTCACCTTTATCGATCATCTTTAAAAATCTTTCCTTGCTGATAAAGGTATAATCAACATTATTTGTCTCTCCCTTTCTCGGCTGTCTGGTTGTATAGGAAACAGACAGCCGGAGACCGGGTATTTTCTTTAACAGTTTCCGGCACAGTGTCGTTTTACCTGCCCCGGACGGGGCTGAAACGACAAATAATGTCCCTTTGCTGTGAGATCTTTGATTCCTGTCCGTTCTGATTTCCCTCACTTTGCTTATTGTTCAATAAAAAACCGCTGCGTGATGGTTTCAACCTGAAGCGCAGACAGAATAACATGGTCACTGTCGGTTATTATGATTGCCCTTGTCTTTCGCCCCTGGGTCGCGTCAATCAATTTTCCCCTTTCGCCTGCCTCTTCGCGCATACGTTTCATCGGTGATGAACCGGGGGCTATGACGGCTATCACCCGGGATGCGGAAACAACATTGCCAAACCCGATGTTTATTAACGCCAGTCCTTTACTGAACTTCTTCATTACGCAAACTCGGCAGATCCATACGCATTGCTTTACTGCAAATTCTGGATTTGCTCCCTGATTTTTTCAAGCTCATGCTTGACGTCAACGACGTTACTGGCAATTTCATAGTGCTGTGCCTTGGAGCCTATTGTGTTTATTTCACGTCGCAGCTCCTGGACAATGAAGTCGAGTTTCTTCCCGATTGCGCCCCCTGTCTCCAGGACCCGGGTTAAATGATGCATATGACTTTTTATCCTTACAATTTCCTCTGTGATGTCCGATCTTTCCACAAGAATAGCGGTTTCCTGAATGAGCCGTTCATCATCAACCTGTATGTCACCGAGAAAATCCCTTAGTCTCTCAGCGAGCCTTTCCCTGGCAGATAGGATAAACTCATCTCTTTTCCGCTCAATTGCCACTACATATTCCTCTATAAGGGCAATCCGTTCCGTAATGTCCCTGATCAGACTGGCCCCTTCTTCAGTCCTGGTCTTCTTCAGTTCTTCCAGCGCATTTTCGAGGGCCCCGTATAAACCGGCCATATCGATCTCCGGCTCATCAAGGATAAAGAGATCCTTCTGCGATGTCAGCATTTCCATTTGTACATCATCGGCAAGAGAAAGCTCGTCTTTCAGGGCAAGGAACGCATTATAATATTCCCTGGCAAGTGGTATATTCACCTTCAGTTTTACTGAATCCATTTCCTGTTTAGGAATAAAAATCTCGATACGTCCCCGGTGTACTGTCTTCTTTACTGTTTTCTTCATCTCAGGTTCATGGGAATAGAGGTAGTAAGGGATATTGATGTGTATATCAAGATTTTTATGGTTTGAAGAACGGACTTCAACCTTGAAATTCCCTGAAGTCCCTCTCCCGTACCCTGTCATGGACTGTGGTCGCGTCATAATAACCTGCTTTACATTTGCAATTAATGCCTTGAATTAAAGTGTGTGCAGAACATAACACTATATAATAATGGACAAAATATGTCAATATTGGCCGATGCGGCAAGGGGTAACGGAGACAGGTGCGTACAGGAAGAGTGTAATAGAAAAAAAATGCATGGAAGGGGTAATGATTAAAAAGAAAGGGATCAGGAAACAAGCACTTCTATATCGCTCTCAACAAAGACCGGTGTGTTGTCTTCCAGTTGAACGCTCACTTTTTTTACATCTTTGAATTTACCTTTGAGAATTTCCTCTGAGAGGGGATCTTCAATGTGCCGCTGAATTGCCCTTCTCATCGGGCGGGCGCCGTATGAGGGCTGATAATTCTTTTCAATCAGCCAGTCTATCACTTCAACGGAAAGTTCAATAGCAAGGTCCTGATCAAGGAGCTGCTTATTGAGCTCGTCCACAAGCAAATTTACAATTTTCACCAAATGTTCCTTTTCAAGCTGATGGAACACCACGATTTCATCAATCCTGTTTAAAAATTCAGGATTAAACTTGTTTTTCAGCTCTCCGAGTACTGCATCCTTGATCTTACGGTATGTGTTCTGGGTTGTCGTTTTCTGAAATCCAAGGGGCGTAGCATTTTCAATAAACTTGGTTCCAAGATTTGATGTCATTATGATGACGGTATTTTTAAAGTCAACCTTTCTTCCAAGATTATCAGTAATTATTCCTTCGTCAAGCACCTGCAGCAATATATTAAATACGTCCGGATGGGCCTTTTCAATCTCATCAAAAAGCACGACCGAATAGGGCCGCCTGCGGACCGTTTCCGTGAGCTGGCCTCCTTCTTCATATCCGACATATCCCGGAGGTGCACCTGTCAAGCGGGACACATTGAACCGTTCCATGTATTCGGACATATCTATTTTAACGAGCGCATTATCATCATTAAACAGGAATTCCGTCAGCGCCTTTGCAAGCTCGGTCTTTCCAACTCCCGTGGGACCAAGAAAGAAAAATGAACCGATAGGCCGGGTCCTGGCTTTCAGGCCGGCACGCGATCTTCTGATTGCCTTAGCAATGGCCTTCACAGCCTCGTCCTGTGCAATGATCCTTCCATGGAGCTCCTCTTCCATACGCAGGAGCTTTTCAGATTCTTTTTCCTCGAGCTTTGAAAGGGGGATGCCCGTCATCTTTGCCACCGTATATGCCACATCATCATCCAGCACAATCGGTGTTTCTTTCTGCTGATTTTCACGCCACTTTCTGTTGAGATTTTCGTGGAGTTTCTTTATTCTTTCCTCTTCATTCTTTACAAAAGCCCCTTTCTCAAAATCATGGAGCTTAACATAAAGATTCTTTTCCTTGCCGAGTCGTTTCAGTTCCTTTTCAAGTTCGCGGAGCTCAGGCGGCATCGTATATCTTTTCAATTTTATCCGGGCACCGGTTTCATCCATAACATCTATCGCCTTGTCAGGGAGATATCGTTCGGTCACATACCTGTCTGACAACATCACGCATGCCTTGATGGCCTCAGGGCTTACTTTGACCTTGTGATGCACCTCATAGCGCGTTTTTAATCCATCCAGTATCAGAATGCTTTCATCCACTGTAGGGGGCTGCAGGTAAATAGGCTGAAAACGTCTTTCAAAAGCGCCGTCTTTTTCTATATATTTCCTGTATTCATCAGGTGTCGTGGCACCAATGCACTGAATTTCCCCCCTTGACAGCGCTGGTTTCAGCATGTTTGATGCATCAATGGATCCTTCTGCGGCACCGGCGCCTACAAGCGTATGCAGTTCATCTATAAAAAGTATGACATTATCAGTCTGGACAATTTCTTTCATCACCAGTTTGAGGCGTTCCTCAAACTGCCCTCTGTATTTCGTGCCCGCAATGAGGGCACCAAGATCGAGACTGACAATTCTTTTCTCAAGGAGATTTTCCGGTATTTCTTCCGCAATGATCCGCTGGGCAAGGCCCTCTATAATCGCCGTCTTGCCTACTCCGGACTCTCCTATAACAACAGGATTATTTTTGACCCTCCTGCCTAAAATCTGCAGGACCCTTTCAATTTCTTTTTCTCTGCCTATTACCGGATCAAGCTTCCCTTCCCTTGCAAGAAGCGTAATGTCCCTGCCAAATTCATCAAGGGCAGGAGTATGGGTCTTCTTCTCCTTCACACCGGACTGTGACTTCCGCATGGAAAGGTTTATGGCAAGCTGTCTGACCCCGAGAAGATTAGCTCCAAGGCTCCTCAGTATCTTTCCCGCGATCCCGGCATCTTCCCTTATTAATCCGATAAGGAGATGTTCGCTGCCTATATAGCTGTGACCAAGCAGACGTGCCTCTTCAACAGCAAGCTCAAGGACTTTTTTGGCCCGCGGAGTAAAGGGGATATCACCAAAGGTAAGAATATTGGTCCCTGTGGGAAGATTTCTTTCAACTTCCATTCTCAGCTCTTCTGACGAGAGGCCCATCTTCTTCAGAATGACCATGGGAAGACTCTCTTCTTCTCTCAGCAGACCGAGGAGCAAATGTTCAGTGCCAAGGTAGTCATTCTGGCGCTTCTCCGCTTCTTCGCGCGCATAAATAATGACTTTTCTTCCTCTTTCCGTAAACTTTTCAAACATATTGGCTCCTAAAATTAATATATCTTTTCTACTCTATATTGTCAAGACAACAAACAGGAAAAACGGGTCTTTCCCATCTATAGTAATCGGAAAGAGGAGCGTTAATCTTAAGCAGTGTCGTTGATTTATGCACTATGAATCGCATTCCGGCAGGTGTTCAGGGAGAGGTATGATCCTTCCTGTTATAGACTATCTCCTTTATCTCCTGCATGAATTCCTTAATGTCCTTGAACTGCCGGTAAACCGATGCAAATCTTACATACGCAACGTCATCAATGTCCCTGAGACCATCCATAATCTGTTCGCCGATTACAGAACTCGGGATTTCCTTTTCCCCTGCTGACTGGAGGCTTTTTTCTATTCTGGTTAGTAATTCCTCTCTCGATTCTATGCTGACGGGCCTTTTCTCACAGGCCCTTTCAAGGCCCTGCAGGATCTTCATCCGGTCAAAGGGTTCTCTCCTGTTATCTTTTTTAATAATCTGAGGCAGGATGTTTTCTATTCTTTCGTAGCTTGTAAAACGTCCTTCGCATTTCAGACATTCGCGTCTTCGCCGGATGACTTCGCCGTCCCGGCTCTGCCTTGAATCAATTACCTTGTCTTCTATGTGACTGCAGAAAGGACATCGCATAACAATCTTTATAGGATCATGCTCTTGAGAACAGCAGCGCACGTCATAGTATGGTGTGGATTTATATTCAATACAGTATGCCCTGACAGGACAGGTTTTGGCTACACTTCAACATCTTCGTACGCAGGATATTTTTTACATAATGTTTTCACTTTATCTCTTACGGAGCTGATCGTTTTATCATTATGGGGATCATTCAGGATTTTCGTGATAAGATCGGCAATAATCAGCATTTCCGGTTCCCGCATTTTCCTGCTCGTCACTATAGGGGTCCCCACCCTGATCCCGCTGGTGACCGTCGCAGGCAGTTTATCGTAGGGGATTGAGTTTTTATTTACCGTAATGCCGGCGCGATCAAGCGCTTTCTCCGCTTCATTTCCCGTAATTTTCCTGCCCGTGAGGTCAATCAGCATGAGATGCGTATCAGTCCCGCCTGATATGATTTTCATCCCCCCGCTTAGCAGCCCGTCGGCCATTTCTCTGGCGTTCTTTATGACCTGCAATTGATAACGCCTGAATTCCGGTGTCAGCGCTTCCTTTAACGCGACAGCCTTGGCTGCTATGACATGCATGAGGGGCCCTCCCTGGATTCCGGGAAAAATAATCTTATCTATTGCTTTTGCATATTCAGCTTTGCACATTATCATTCCGCCCCGCGGTCCCCTGAGCGTCTTGTGGGTAGTAGTAGTAACAAAATCAGCAAAGGGCAGCGGAGAAGGATGATGTCCGGCCGCTATGAGTCCTGCAATGTGCGCTATATCAGCAAGAAAATATGCCTGCACTTCTTTTGCAATATCCGACAGGGCCTTAAAATCAAGCAGCCGGGAATAGGCACTTGCACCGGCCAGAAGAAGCTTCGGCTTATGTCTCTTCGCCAGACGCCTTACTTTTTCATAATCAATAAGACCGGTGTTCTTCTCGACCCCGTATGAAAAGGTATTGTAGATGATTCCCGAGAAATTGACCTTCGATCCATGCGACAGATGTCCGCCATGATTCAGACTCAGGCCGAGAACCCTGTCACCCGGTTTCAACATTGAAAAATATACTGCCATATTTGCCTGGGTACCGGAATGGGGCTGAACGTTTACATGTTCAGCGCCGAAAAGCTCCTTTGCCCTTTCTATGGCAAGAGACTCAACGATGTCGGCATATTCGCAGCCACCGTAATACCGTTTACCGGGGTACCCCTCCGCATATTTGTTGGTAAACACAGAACCCTGGGCTTCAAGCACGGCCTTGCTCGCATAGTTTTCGGAGGCAATAAGAACAATCTTTTCCTGTTCGCGCTTCATTTCACTGACAATGGCGTCATATACTTCAGGATCGCTGTGTTTCAGTCCGTCCATGTTCATCACGTTATCTGTTAAGTTTTGATTCCAGGGCCTTTATCTTATCGAGCCTTCTCTGGTGCCTGTCACCCTCAAAGTCTGTTTTAAACCAGACGGAAACGATATCTCTGGCAGTAGCGGCGTTGATGATTCTCCCCGGCAAAACCAGCACATTTGCATCATTGTGGAGTCTGCTCATTTTTGCGGAATAGTCTTCGCTGCATAATGCTGCCCTTACACCGGGAAACTTATTTGCAACAATGGACATACCTATTCCCGTGCCGCATATCAGCAGCCCTCTGTCGGCCGTTCCCTTTGAAACAGCATCGGACACTTTTTCGCCGTAATCAGGATAGTCACAGGACTCTTCCCTCTTTGTGCCAAAATCATCCCACTCAATCCCGAGTTCTTCAAGGACAGGGATAATTTCGTTTTTCAGTGCCACGCCGGCATGGTCACACCCTAAAGCGACTTTCATGATATCTCCAGAAAATTATGGTGCACACATCCACTCTGACAGCGCTCTGTGTGAGAAAGCGTCATTCTGACAGGATTTGATTATATTATCAACCCCACAGATCTAAGTCAAGGATACTATGAGGTAAAGTTTGTTATAATTGCCTATGTCATCAATCGGTCTTACAGGTAATTTCGGCATGGGCAAATCCACCGTATTGAGGCTCTTCAGCGAACTGGGTGCGTTTACGTACAGTGCGGACGACTTTGTTCATAAACTGCTTGAAAAAGAAAGGATCGTCAAAAGAATGGCGGGACTCCTCGGCAGCGATGTTCTCATAAAAAAATCAATACATATTTCACTGGATAAAAAGAAGGTCGCCGATATAATCTTTAACGATCCCGAAAAGCGTCAGGCTGTCGAACAGATTCTCCATCCGGAAGTGCTGGATGCCATTAAGCGCACCAAAACAGACATGGCCAAAAAGAACCCGTCCGCATTAATGGTCTTTGAAGTCCCCCTGTTATTTGAGGCCGGTCATGAAGATATTTTCGATATTTCGGTTGTTGTCTATTGCACGGAGCGTGTGGCCTTGACGAGGCTTGCAAAAAAGGGTTTTTCAAAAGAGGAGGCCAGGAAAAGGACCGGATCTCAACTGTCAATTACGGAAAAGAAAAAACGTGCTGACTTTTTAATTGACAACAATAACGGCATTTCCAGGACCGCAGCACAGGTTAAGAAGATTTTCAACAGACTGACGCACGCCTGACGTGCATTCCGGGAGCTGTTATCGCACATCCTCAAAGTGCGTCAGTTTCCTGAATTCCTGATACCTGCTTTCAATTTCTGAATAATCAAGGCGTTTTATCCTTTCAAGACTGAAGGCCTCCACATTATACGATGCCATGACACTGCCGAAAATAATGGCTTTTCTGATGTTGGACTCTTCGAAATTCATGGTATTTGCCAGATATCCCATAAACCCACCGGCAAAGCAGTCTCCTGCGCCGGTCGGATCAAATACCGATTCCAGAGGATATGCGGGGGCAGAGAATATTTTTTTGTCTTTGAACATAAGGGCCCCGTACTCGCCGCGCTTGATAATAAGTGTCTTGGGCCCCATTGCATGAATTACCGCAGCTGCCTTTACGAGGTTCGGCTGTCCCGAAAGCTCCCTTGCCTCTCCGTCATTGATAAGAAGAATGTCCACCAGCTTAAGCGTATTAAGAAGGGAATCCTTCTTTCCCTCGATCCAGAAGTTCATCGTATCGCAGGCAACCATGTCCGGATTCTTGACCTGTTTGAGAACATCTCTCTGCAGATCAGGATCAATGTTTGCCAGAAAAACAACTTTCTTGTCCCTGTAACTTTCCGGAAGTCTGGGTTTAAAGGACTGAAATACATTCAGCTGTGTATCAAGGGTGCGTGCCTCATTCAGTTCAAAACCATATTCACCTTTCCACCTGAAGGTCTTGCCCTCTGTTTTTTCAATGCCTTCGATGTCGATCCTGCGGCTTTTTAAAAACTTCAGGTGTTTCTCGGGAAAATCAGTTCCCACAACAGCAACAAGTGAAACGTCTGTAAAATAGCTCGCTGCAGTAGAAAAATATGTGGCTGAACCGCCAAGTACCTCATCAACTTCACCAAAAGGTGTTTTCACCGAATCAAATGCAACAGAGCCGACAACGACAAGAGACATAGTATTACCCCCGGATATTGATTTCTAAATATGACGCCCTGCGGTCACTGCCGCAGGGTTGTTCACATGTAGTACCTATTGATGATTGTTTCCTTTAATTCGCAACTCATTTCTCTTTGCTGCCACCAGAAAGTGTCCCCCTCTCCTTTCAGACCCTGTGCGGTTCAAATATTACCTTGATTGAATCCTTTGCTTCGGCGACGAGCTGAAATCCCTTTGCCCCTTCACTGAACGTTAATTTATGAGTAATCATATCGTTCAGATGGACCCGTTTGTTTCGTATCAGTTTTATTGCAATTTCAAGGTCAGCCGGACTGGCCCCGTAGGATGTCATCAGGGTAATCTCATTGCGCCAAAGATCGTTCATGGGCACCGGGACCATTACTTCAGGCTCGGGAACCGCAAAATAGAGGACCTTGCCTCCCCGTTCGACGCACTGTAATGCATCCGTAGAAGCTGAGAGCGCCCCTGCACAGACAATGACAAGATCGGCGAGTCTGTTCTCATTCAGTTCACGTACACGTTTGGGCACATCATCTTTTGCATGGATGACAGCATCAGCGCCAAAGTGCCCGGCCGCCTTCAACCGGGATTGAGTAATATCGGTGGCTATGATCTGTCCTGCCCCCAGCGCACGTGCCAGATTCATGTGTATAAGGCCTGATATGCCGCTTCCCATGAC
>JBFKMY010000057.1:0-10840 GCA_041629615.1 Thermodesulfovibrionia bacterium
AACAAATCCTGGCTGGACATTCCAGAAGATGGAAGGCTCTACGCTCTCGCGCTCTATCGTGTGTGGAATGGACAATCCGATGAGGGTGACGAAGGAACGCTAGAGGAAATGTGGAGAAGCGCACGGCAGGAATATTTGACTTGTCAGGCAGAGGAACAGAGGGATTATTTTGCGGAATATAGAAATGAACGCTAGAGAGAAGGCTATTCGACGGGGGTTAGGATTGCTTTCTTCAGCAGTTAAGTGTGGGGAGAGTTGGACTTCTGAATGTCAGCAGGCATTAGACGGTGCCCTCGCCGCCCTTGAGGATGATGGGTGGGTGAATCTTGATTACAAACTACCTTGCGATGTCAAACTACCTCCAGCAACGACTATCACCAAGGGCTGCAATTTGGAAACACTAATCGAAGCACTCAAGACCCGAGAACGATATCAACGAGGGCTAACCAATGATTAAACCCCGCATAGTCCGAGTATTCGATCCCACTTGTCAGCGCCCAGTATGGCAGGCATGGCACACCCATGCAGACGGGACAAAGGAATTCATAGCCTCGAGCAAGGTAGGGCTGAGAGAGTTGGGCGACAGAATAGCCGACTGGCACGCATACAAAATCATTGAGGCAAAACGGAAATTGAGGGTGGTGAAATGAACGCTAACGCTAAAGACATACAGAACGTGGAGCCCGCCAAAGAAATGACCGCCTTTCTCTCAGTTCTTCATCGGTCATCTTGCTCACGTCCTCTACTCCTTCAGCACCCAGTTCTTTCATCATTTCATCGGCAATCTGCTCTGTAACTTCCGCCCATATGTCAATGACTTTATTATAACGTTCACCATTCGTGATAAGACCGTCTGCATACTGTCTCTGAACATCAAGTACTTCCTGCTCGGCATCTTTAATAAATGCGGCCTTTTTGCTGGGGATATGCATATCATCTATGCATATTGAGTTGCCGGACAGGGTCGCACTCGAAAAACCGAGTTTTTCAATATCATCCAGAAAGACAACGGTTTCCTTTCTGCCGATCCTCTTGTAGCAAAACTCGACAAGTTTTCCCACTTCCTTCTTGGTCATTTCCTTGTTAATCATGGAAAAGGAAATACCTTCAGGCAGTACTTCCCCAAGGATAATACGCCCGGCGGTCGTTTCAACAAAAGAACCGTTCATTCTTACCTTGATCGGGGCATGCTGATCAATAGTCCCGGCATCAAAGGCAATCCTGACTTCCTCGGGGCCATAAAAGACCCGGTCTTCCCCGCGCGCACCTTTTTTCAGTTTTGTTAAATAGTATATGCCGAGCACCATGTCCTGTGTAGGGGTGGCTATCGGTTTCCCGCTTGCGGGGCTGAGAATATTATTGACGGACATCATCAGGACCCTTGCCTCCACCTGGGCCTCGATGGAAAGCGGGACATGCACGGCCATCTGGTCACCGTCAAAGTCCGCGTTAAAGGCCGTGCAGACGAGAGGATGCAGCCGTATGGCCTTGCCCTCCACGAGTTTAGGATCAAAGGCCTGCATTCCGAGGCGGTGAAGGGTCGGTGCCCTGTTTAAAAGTACCGGGTGTTCTCTGATGACCTCATCAAGACAGTCCCAGATGATGTCCTCTCCCCGTTCAACTATTTTTTTTGCTGCTTTAATCGTAGTCACATACCCTTTTTCTTCAAGCTTGCTGAATATATAGGGTTTGAACAGCTCAAGCGCCATGGTTTTGGGGAGGCCGCACTGATGCAGCTTGAGTTCAGGTCCAACAACAATGACCGAACGGCCTGAATAGTCAACCCTCTTTCCAAGCAGATTCTGTCTGAAACGCCCCTGCTTGCCTTTTATCATGTCACTCAATGATTTAAGCGGCCTCTTTGTTGCGGCCTTGAGGACACGGCTTCTTCTCCCATTGTCAAACAGCGCATCAACAGCTTCCTGAAGCATTCTCTTTTCATTGCGGATAATGACGCTCGGTGCATTCAGTTCCATAAGTCTTTTCAGCCTGTTATTTCTGTTAATGACCCTTCTGTAAAGATCGTTCAGGTCCGAGGTCGCAAACCTTCCGCCCTCAAGAGGGACTAACGGACGGAGGTCAGGAGGAAGTACGGGGATCACATCCATGATCATCCACTCAGGCTTGTTTCCTGACTTTCTGAATGCCTCGACAACCCTCAGTCTTTTTGTAAGCTTCCTCTTTACGCCCAGAGAGGAAGATGCCTGGATCTTGGCCCGTAATTCTTTCGCCAGTTTATCAAGATCAATGTTTCTGAGAAGCTCTTTGACCGCTTCGGCGCCTACGCCGGCCTTGAATTTATCACCGAATTCCTGGACTCTCTTCCTGTATTCCTCGTCAGTAAGCAGCTCCCTGACTTTCAACTTGGTTTCACCGGGATCAACGATAATATAGCTTTCAAAGTAAAGGACCTTTTCAAGCTGGCGCATTGTCATATCAAGCAGCGTCCCTATCCTTGACGGGATGCCCTTTAAAAACCATATGTGGGCAACTGAGGTAGCAAGCTCTATGTGTCCAAGGCGCTCGCGCCGTGCCTTTGCCTGAATTACCTCCACCCCGCACTTATCGCACACAACTCCCCTGTGCTTCATTCTCTTGTACTTTCCGCATATGCACTCCCAGTCCTTGACAGGACCGAAAATCTTGGCGCAGAACAGACCATCCCGCTCCGGTTTAAAGGTACGATAGTTTATGGTTTCCGGTTTTTTGACCTCACCATAGGACCAGGCCCTTATTTTTTCAGGAGAGGCCAGTTTAATTCTTATTGCCTCGAATTCAGTCGGATTCTTGGGCTTTTCAAATATAGAATATATATCTTCCACGTAATTCCCCCTTGAAATTATTTAATGATACATTACCGTTAAGCCGTTATACAGGTAAAAACTCGATCTCTCTTTTTCTCTTTTCACGTTCATCGTTATAATGAAGACTACCCTTTTTTGCCTGAGGCAGTCAGTTTATGCATCTCTTTCTCCATCTTCTCCTCTATCAGGTCAACATCCAGGCCAAGGCTTTGCAGTTCTTTTATCAAAACATGGAACGATTCCGGAACTCCGGGCTCCAGGTTCGCATCACCTTTTACAATGGCCTCGTACACCCTTGCCCGTCCGGCAACGTCATCGCTTTTTACCGTGAGGAATTCCTGCAGCATGTAAGAAGCGCCATAGGCCTCGAGGGCCCACACCTCCATTTCCCCAAGTCTCTGCCCGCCGAACTGGGCCTTACCGCCAAGAGGCTGCTGTGTAACAAGGGAATAGGGTCCGATGGAACGGGCATGTATCTTATCATCCACAAGATGATGGAGCTTCAGTATATACATATTTCCCACGGTAATGGGTTTCTGAAAAGGCAGTCCCGTCTTACCGTCATAGAGGGTAATCTGACCGCTTGTCGGAAGTTTTGCGTCCTCCAGCAGCGCCTTGATTTCCTTCTCTGTTGCGCCTTCAAACACAGGAGTGGAAACATAAATATCAAGCTCCTTTGCGGCCCAGCCAAGATGGGTTTCCAGTATCTGGCCGACGTTCATTCTTGATGGAACGCCAAGGGGATTCAATATGATATCAACAGGGCTGCCGTCAGGGAGATAGGGCATGTCCTCTTCAGCTACCACAATCGAAATTACGCCCTTATTGCCGTGTCTCCCGGCCATCTTGTCGCCGACCTGTATTTTCCTCTTCATGGCAACATATACTTTCACGATCTTGAGCACTCCGGGAGGCAACTCATCCCCCTTTTTAAACTGCTCCAGTTTATTGTTAAATTCACTTTCACGCTGTCGTATCTGCCTTCCTGTTTCATCCTCAAGGAGTTTGACATCCTCCCTCTTCTGGCTGTTTGACAGCTTGATCTTGCGAAGCCCCTTGTCCGGGATCTGGGCGAGGACTTTCTCCGTGAGCATCTTTCCGCTCTCGCATATGACCCCCTTGATTCCGGAGACTTTGACGGCTTCTGCGACTTTCTCGCCAAGGAGCAGCTGTCTTATTTTTACATAACTGTTTTCTCTCAGAATCCTCAGTTCATCTTCAAGGTTCCGCTGTAAATAATCTATCCTGTCTTCCTGAATGCTTTTTGACCTTTTATCCTTTACCGCGCCCTTTCTCGTAAATACTTTAACATCGAGGACAGTCCCCTCTATTCCCGGGGGTACATAAAGACAGTTCTCCCTTACTTCTTCTGCCTTTTCTCCGAATATGGCCCTGAGCAGTTTTTCCTCCGGGGTAAGCTGGGTTTCACTCTTGGGCGTAACCTTGCCCACAAGTATGTCCCCCGGCTTGATCTGCGCACCGGTCCTGATGATCCCGCTTTCGTCCAGATCACTTAATGCCTCTTCTCCTATATTGGGGATGTCCCGTGTTATTTCTTCTGGTCCGAGTTTCGTCTCCCGGGCTTCTATCATGAACTCTTCAATATGTATTGATGTAAATACATCCTCCTTTACGAGACGTTCACTGATGATAATGGCATCCTCAAAGTTATATCCTCCCCAGGGCATAAAAGCAACGAGTACATTCTTGCCCAGAGCAAGTTCGCCCATATCGGTTGCAGGGCCGTCTGCAATAACCTGCCCCTTTTTGACTTTATCGCCTGCCTTGACAACAGGTTTCTGGTTTACGCAGGTTGCCTGATTTGAACGATAAAATTTAATGAGATCATATACATCAACACCGCCGTCGTTCGCCCTGACTACAATCCTTGAAGCATCAACAACCTCCACGAGTCCGGGGCGATTTGCAATGATTACAACACCTGAGTCCCGTGCAGCTGCAGCTTCGATTCCCGTCCCGACTCTCGGTGCATTTGTGTGCAGCAATGGAACGGCCTGCCTCTGCATGTTTGAACCCATCAGCGCCCTGTTGGCATCATCATTTTCAAGAAAAGGAATCATCGATGCAGATACACTTACTATCTGCTTCGGCGAAACATCCATATAATGGACTTCATCAGGAGTAACGAGTCTAAAGTCCCCGCCAACCCTTGCAGAAACAGTTTCACTTATGAGGTTCCCTTTTCCGTCTAACGGAGAAGTCGCCTGAGCTATGACATAATGCTCTCCGTCAATGGCAGAAAGATACTCTATCTCTTCTGTTACCTTTCCGTTCTTCACTTTTCTGTAGGGAGACTCAATAAATCCAAAGTCATTTACCCTTGCATAGGAAGCCAGGGACGTTATTAAACCGATATTCGGCCCTTCCGGTGTTTCTACGGGACATATACGCCCATAGTGTGTCGGATGCACGTCTCTTACTTCAAAGCCTGCCCGTTCCCTCGTCAAACCTCCGGGGCCGAGGGCGCTCAGTCTCCTTTTATGCGTTATTTCAGACATGGGATTTGTCTGGTCCATAAACTGGCTTAACTGACTTGAACCGAAAAATTCCTTTATTACAGCAATGACAGGTTTCGCATTTATAATGTCATGCGGCATGGCTGTCTCGAGCTCCGTCAGCGTCATCTTCTCTTTAATGGCCCTTTCCATTCTTACCAGTCCGATTCTGAACTGGTTCTCAAGAAGTTCGCCAACCGCCCTTACCCTCCTGTTGCCAAGGTGGTCGATATCATCAACTTCCCCCTTGCCTGCTCTCAGGTCAAAGAGGTACCGGAGGATTTCTATTATGTCACCGTCCGTTAATACTCTTGTTTCCAGCGGAACATCAAGTTTGAGCCTTTTATTCAGTTTGAGCCTTCCCACTACGGAAAGGTCATATCTCTTTGGATCAAAAAACAACCCTTCAAAAAGGGACCTTGCATCGGCTATTGAAGGTGGCTCCCCTGGCCTGAGCTTTTTATAAATCTCGATCAGCGCCTCATCGGTATTGTTCACTTTATCAAGGAGAAGGGTGTCCCTCAGGGAGGGAAGATACCGGATGCCATCAATAAAGAGAAGCTCAAGGGCAGGGATTTTCATGGACAGGATCTTGTCAACCAGCTCTTCCGTAAGCTTTTCATTGCTTTCTAAAATGATTTCCCCCGTATCGGGATCTATAATGTCAGACAATGTGACCCTTTCCAGCAGTTCTTCTTTTGCCATGAGTATTTCGTTGATCCCCGCTGCTTCCATTTTCTTGAAAGCCGACTTTGTTATTCTTCCGCCTTCCTTGACAAGCACTTCCTTAGATTGAGGATCATCGATATTTTTAAATGCCCTGAGGCCGATCAGCACCTCCGTTACCGCCCGGGAGGGAACGCCATTTTTTATTTTTATTTCTTCTATGGGATAATATTTTCTGAGAATCTGTTCTTCCGTATAGCCAAGTGCTTTAAGAATAATTGTGGCATGAAGTTTCTTCCTGCGGTCAATCCGAACATAAAGCGTATCTTTGGTATCAAACTCAAAGTCAAACCATGAACCTCTGGCGGGTATGATCCGGGCGGAGAAGATGACCTTCCCTCCCGCCTGTGACTTGCCTTTATCATGGCTGAACAAGATCCCGGGAGAACGATGAAGCTGACTGACCACAACCCTCTCGACACCGTTGATAACAAAAGTACCTGTACCTGTCATCAGAGGGAGTTCCCCGAGATAGACCTCCTGTTCCCTGGACTCTTTCAGCCTGCGCTCTCCTGACTCAGTTTTTTCCCACAAATTCAGTTTGACCCTTACCTTCAGGGGAGCTGCGTAATTAATGCCTTTTTCAAGGCACTCCCTGATATCGTACTTGGGGTTTGCGATTATATATTCAATGAACTCGATAGAGGCTGTTTCATTGTAATCAAGAATGGGGAATACACTATTAAATGCCCCTTGCAGTCCACTCTCATCTCGCTGGTGCGGCGGCGTTTTTTCCTGCAGGAAACGCTCGAATGATCGCTTCTGTATTTCAATAAGATTTGGAATAGCAAGAATCTCAGGTATTTTCCCGAAATTTTTTCTTACCCTTAACCCATCTGCCATAATTCTCCTTTTTAAGAGGGATTTGAAGATTTAAAGATTCAAGGATTCAAGTAAATGAGAAATAAGAATGCCATTACCCGAACCCCTGACTCCCTGGCCCCTCTGGATCCTCTTTTAATTTATTTATTTCAATTCTACTGTTGCACCCTGTTCTTCAAGCTTTGCCTTGACCGCATCAGCCTCTTCCTTTGATACTCCGGTTTTTACCGGCTGGGGAGCACCGTCTACAAGCTCTTTCGCCTCTTTAAGACCAAGACTTGTAAGCTCTCTTACGGCCTTGATTACCTGGATTTTTTTGTCGCCTGCAGCGGAAAGTATCACATCAAAACTTGTTTTCTCTTCTGCTGCTGCCGGGGCTGCAGCTCCGGGTGCGCCTGCTGCGGCCACTGCGACCGGCGCAGCTGCGGTGACCCCGTATCTCTCCTCAAAATCCTTTATGAACTCCGACATCTCCAGGATAGTCATTTTGTCAATAAATTCTAAAACCTGTTCTTTTGTTACCGACATCTCTTCCTCCTTATTTTTTGGCAGTCAGTCATCATGCTGTCAGAAGCGGGGAGTACACTGCAATCCCCTCCTCTCTCCCGCAGGGCACTAACTACTCTCTTTTTTTTGTTTTAATGCTTCCAGAGCATACATAAACTGAGTAAGGGTTGCATTCAACAGGCCAGCCATCGTGCGTAGGGGCGACTGCATTGCCCCGACAAGCATGGCCAGCTGGACTTCTCTCGGCGGAAGGTCTGCTATTGCCCTGATCTGATCAATCGTGCAGAACCCGCCTTCGACAACCCCTCCCTTTATCTCAAGCTTTTCATTCTCCTTGCTAAACGCAAGGACTTTTTTGACAACAAGCACAGGATCATCATAGCCAACGGCAATACCGACAGGGCCCGAAAGTAAGTCTTTCGCAGCATCAACGGGTGTTCCCTCGGCCGCCCTTTTCGCCAGGGTATTTTTTATGACTTTATACTCGACGGCAACGGAACGCAGGGATTTTCGCAACCCTGTTATCTCTTCTACGTTGAGCCCGCGGTAATCGGTAAATACAATCCCTTTTGCTTTTTCAAATTTGTCCTGAAGCTCTGATACAAGACGGATTTTTTCTTCTTTCTTCAGCGTGTTCACCTCCTTTTTATATCAGAGACCCCGGATGAGCAGAGATGCGTGCAGAACAGCGCGGATAATGCCTTTCCAAAACTCCAGAACATGTATATATACTCACTGATCATGTTGTCTATGCAGGCCTGCAGACTGTTCAGTCTGTTTAAGCAATCTCCTTTAACGGGTCGCACCTGCAGTCTCTGACGTATTTATTTTACGTTTTCAGACGTCCTTTTTCAGATTCTTCCCACATCCACGACTTCTGTCCGGCACCTTCTTTATGCTGAAGCAACACTGGAAACATCCACAGGAACACCGACTCCCATAGTAGATGAAATTGATATTTTTTTCAGATATTTCCCTTTGCTGGACGAAGGCTTTGCTTTTTCAAGTGATTTAATAACGGTTTTTGCATTGTCGATAAGCTTTTCACTTTCAAAGGATACCTTCCCTATTGATACATGCACAACACCCGCCTTTTCAGTCCGGAAGTCAGCCTTTCCCGCTGTTATGTCTTTTACCGCCTTTGCAATGTCAAAGGTAACCGTGCCTGATTTTGGGTTCGGCATAAGTCCCCGTGGCCCGAGTATTTTACCAAGCTTACCAACCATTCCCATGAGATCGGGGGTTGCAACGACCTTATCAAATTCCAGCCATCCTCCCTGAATTTTTTCAACAAGGTCCTCTGCGCCTACAATGTCAGCTCCCGCTTCCCTTGCTTCCAGTGCCTTTTCTCCTTTGGCAAAAACGAGTGCCCTGACTTCCTTTCCGAGGCCGTGGGGCAAAACAACGCTTCCTCTCACCATCTGTTCTGACTTTCTCGGATCTACCCCAAGATTGATCGCAAGGTCAACTGTTTCGTTAAACTTTGTGTGCACCAGCTTCTTCACAAGATCAACGGCATCTTTAATATTGTACTGGCCGGTCCTGTCTATTTTCTCTTTGGCATCCTTATGTTTTTTACTCATCGAAACCCCCGGAAAAATCAAAATCCGCGCATCACTGCGTAATTTTATTTTTTATTAGATATATAAATCTTATTTTGCTATCTCCACTCCCATGCTTCGCGCAGTACCCTTAATGATCTCCATGGCCTTCTCCATGTCAAAGGCATTAAGGTCCGGCAATTTCGTTGCCGCTATTTCTTTCACCTGGTCCATCGTAATTTTCCCTACTTTATCTTTATTCGGTGTCCCTGAGCCTTTAATGATTCCTGCCGCTTTTTTAATCAATTCTGAAGCAGGCGGAGTCTTCAGGATAAAGGTAAAGGACCTGTCTTTATATATGGTAAGAACACAGGGGATGATCGTGTCTCCCAGTGATTGTGTCTGAGCATTAAAGGCCTTACAAAAATCCATGATATTAATGCCGTGCGGCCCCAGGGCAGGCCCTATGGGCGGGGCAGGATTCGCCTTTCCTGCAGACACCTGCAGTTTTACCATTGCCATTACTTCTTTCTGCGCCATTTAACCCTCCGAAAAGTTATTCGTTATACGTTATAAGTTATCAGTTATCAGAACATCGTTTTCGCATTTTCCCATTCATACATATAACGGACCACAAATAACTTATAACAGTTTTTTCATGTCTTCTCTACCTGAAGAAAGTTACATTCAACCGGTGTTTGTCTCCCGAATATTGTGACCATGACGCGCAATTTGTCATGGTCCTCGTCTATTTCGTCAACAAATCCGTTAAAATTAGCAAAAGCACCGTCAATTATCCTTACGCCGTCACCCCTGTCAAACTGCGTTTTAACCTGAGTTGTCGGGCCCTTTTCAATCTGCTGAACGATTACATCAATTTCTTCCTGATGGACCGGCGTTGGTTTGTCACCTCCAACAAATCCTGTAACCCTCGGCGTACTGCTTACAATATGCCATGTATCATCGTCAAGTTCCATTTCAATAAGAATATAGCCGGGATAAAATTTTTTCGTGCTTTCCTTTTTCTTTCCCGATTTCAGCTCAATAACCTTTTCTGTGGGAATTAAAATTTCTCCAAATTTATCAATCAGTCCTCTCCTCTGGGCATTATCTTCAATTGATAGCTTGACCTTTTCCTCAAATCCTGAATACGTATGTACTACATACCACTGTTTTGTCATAAATTTCTCCTACTTGACCATCATCCCGATAACTTTGGAAAGAACAAGATCAATTAACCCCAAAAACACTGCGACTATTAATACCAGTACCACTACTACTTTTGTGGATCCGATTACTTCTTCCCTTGACGGGAAGACCACTTTTTTCAATTCAACCTTTACTTCCTTAAAAAAGTTTTTTATCTTTCCAAACACTGGGTTACCTTTCTCTCATCAATGCTGAACTTGGCGCATCACCGGTGCGGACACCTTTTACCTGAAAAATCTTATTGCAATCAATAATATACCGTTCCCGCATCTCTCCGTTGTCTACGGCTTATAGTCTACTCAATTACACCAAAAAATGGCAGGCCAGGAGGGATTCGAACCCCCATCCCTCGGATTTGGAGTCCGATGCTCTAGCCGTTAGAGCTACTGGCCTAATCCTTAAAAACTCCAAATTACACATTACAAATTCCACACTGGATTCTGGTGTCCGGAATTTGCGATTTACTATGTTATGCCTTTGTCTCTTTGTGCTCAACATGTTTTCTGCAATGTCTGCAGTATTTCCTGAGCGTGAGCTTTTCCGTAGTATTCTTTTTATTTTTTGTTGTCGAATAATTTTTATTCTTACAACTCGTACATTGTAAAAGGATTATGTCCTGCATTTATCCGTCCTCCGTCGCCCGTCGATCGACGTTTATTATTCTATAACTTCCGTAACGACCCCCGCCCCTACGGTCCTGCCTCCTTCTCTCACG
>JBFKMY010000058.1:0-10669 GCA_041629615.1 Thermodesulfovibrionia bacterium
GTTAAAAAAACGACCAAGAAATAATAAACAGAAAAAAATAAAGGGGGGACATTATAATCCCCCCTTAAAATACTACGTTACCTTATGGTTTGTCCACATCAAGACGGGCTTTCTTTACATCTCCGATATCTTCAACGAGTACCTGAACTTCTTTTTCAGGGATAGTGGACATCCCCATCTTGTACGCGAGGAACCACATCATGCCTACTCCCAGCGCCCACCAGAGGCCTTGCCATGCCCAGATAGAAGGCATGCCGAATATCCATGTTGACGGGTCCGTCGGGCTTCCGAATATGGTGTTGCCTATGACTGCACCGGGTCCCTGTGCGAACATGAACCAGACAAGAACGACTATCCAAGCGAGTGGAACAAGGCTCTTCTTTTCTTCAGGCAGCCCTGCATGTTCATTCAGAAAGTCATGAAATTTCTGCCTGTGTGCCCGGGATTCCGAATCCTGTGTTACCGCGGATACCAGGATGGCAATTCCAAGGTTAAAGATAATGCCCCATCCTGCTGAGTGGATTGTCCATGGCCAGCGGCCCCATGCCGTAATCCCGAACCAGTTTGTTCCGATCGTTTCAGTACATGTTACGGCTACGATACCTGCTATAAGACCGAGCGTTATTCCCCGCCTTGTGAGGAACGGCCAGTAGCAGATGCCGATCAGGGCAGGCCACATCTGGAAGCCGTATGCAACGGCAAGACCGCCCAGGAGGACCAGAGCATCTTTGGAAGTTGTAGCAACGAGGAGTGCCGAGCCCACGATGATGCCAACGCCGATTCTTCCGAAGAGTTTCTGCGTTGCGTGAGACGCTTCCGGATTCAGATAGCGTTTATAGAGGTCTCTCGTGAGCATTCCCCCAGCTGTTGACATGTATGCTGCACCGGTAGACTGCATGGCTGCAAGGGCACACACGGCGAGGAGACCGACCATCCAGGGTGCTGTCTCCTGCATGAGATTAATCAGAGCAGGAACGATCATGCCCTGCTTGCCGGGCATTTCCATCAGGTCCTGGCCAAGTTTCATAATATCCTTGGCAAAACCAGCCTCCAGCATCTGTGTGTCAGCGCCGATCAAATGTCCGGAAAATGCCTGCATGGCAGTAAAAAATATGAGGATACCGCCGATGCCGAAAGATGATGCCCACACCTGCTGCGGAGCGAATGGCCGGGGATTTTTGTTTGAGAAAGACCACATGGAGAATGCGGGAGAGGACTGGATCCCCATGAGCGCAAAGGCGTAGGAGAGGATCATGATGCCGGTCCATGCCCCGCCCACGGCCTTCGGTCCGGTCCCTACAAACTGTATTACCCCCGGGATAGCGATATAGTGGCTGTACCCATCGGGCGTCAGTTTGGTGTCCAGTGACACGAGGTTAGCGATGCCCTGGTTCAGGGCTGTCCAGCCTCCTGCTGCATTGAGACCGATAAGGCCGATAATAATAATACCGCCTGCAAGCAGGATACACTGAACAGTATCAACATACGCCACAGCCCGCAGTCCGCCGGAAGCAACGTAGATGAACACAACAGCCGACAGCATCCACATTCCTACTTCTACGGAGAACATGCCGTTTGTCAATACGTTGAACAGGAAACCCGAGGCCCTGAGCTGCACTCCAAGGTAAGGGATGGAGAAGAAGAGGGCCACAATAACGGTCAGTATTCGTACTGCATCCGACTTGAAGTAGTCGTTGAACATCTCACCGGGCGTAACGTATCCGAAACGTTTTCCCAGTATCCATTGTCTTTTGAGGAATATGACCCCGGTAAATGGAATGGTGATTGCATAAAACGAAGCATACGCGTACTGAAATCCGTCCCGGTAGAGAAGACCGGGGTGTCCCATGAACGTCCATCCTGAGAAGGACGTTGCCGTTGCAGCAAGAACAAAAACCCAGATAGGAATCGAACGGCCAGCAATAAAGTAGTCAGATGCTGTCTTTGACATTCTCGCACCCTTGATTCCCCAGAAGATACAGTAGGCCCAATAGGCGAGAACATAAATGAACAACCAGATAACACTAGATTCCACGTTCAATTACCTCCTTTCAATTTATGAGTCCATCAAATGGACTCTACAAATGTGCACTCTGATCCCGACTGTTTACTTCCTATCACCTCCTTGTTCGTGTAATTGACGCGCTTACGCACTGCCGACATCCAGTAAATCACGTAATGTGTGCACGCCGTCTGCGTGCAGAAAAAACAGAAATCTCTGAAAAAGCTGAGCTGTAATAAATGCGTCATTTAATGCATTATGAACAGTGTCAATGACGATCCCGTATCTTTGCGAGACAGAGAACAGGTCAGTCTTTGGTGAAGCGCCGCTGTAGTGCTTTTTAAATTCTGCTCCATTTTCATACAGCCATTCATGGACCGCATGAGTATCGACAGCAGGATTTGCCAGTTTGACGTTATACCTGTCTTTTAACGCCCTGTTCATAAATCTGAGATCTATGTCAACAAAGTGACCGACGAGAACCGAGTCCTGTATAAAATCAAGGAATTCCGGGAGAACGGATCCCAGAGGTTCCTTCCTTTCCAGTTCGCCGGGAGTTATGCCGTGTATTTCCACGCTCTTTTTTGTCATCTCCCCGGCAGGTCGTACAAGCCGGTACAGTTCCCTGCCTATGTGAATGGTCCCACCAGTCATTTTTATTGCACCGATTGAGACAATAAAGTCTTTCTTTGGATCCAGACCACTTAATTCCGTATCAAATACAACAAAGGGGCAGGCTTCGACGGGTGTATTTTTCGCAATAACGCCTGACCATGTATTGAATGAGCAGCTTTCGGATACCCCCTTTTTTTTTGCTATTTTTTTAAAGCAATCAGAAAAAAAACTCATTGAGCAACGGCTTCCTGATGCCGCAAACATTCATGAGCAATATTCTGGACCACCGGTATCATCTGAAAAACCTCTTTCAGGCTCTTTTTTTCAAGCAGGGAGAGCTTGTCAGGTTCTATGATGTTGTCAATTGTTGCATTCGTCTCCTTTTTTATAAGCTGGGCCTGCATCAGCAGATGGAGCAGGAATTCGAATGCAGAGCTGATATCAGTATGCAGCGGCGGGCGGAAAAGGTCTTTTTTGGACAATAAGGCAAGCCTTTCAAGAGTGGATGTTTCATGAATGTTATGAACAATCGACATTGCCCGCAGCGAATCCACATAGTGTGACGTACCCTTTACCTTGACGTCAAAATCCTCCTGCTGTTCGCCCGTTTCATCTATGACAAATTTTTTAAAAAAACCAACGGGGGATTTGGGTTTTGATGAATACTCCATGAGCGCCCCAAGATACCTGCTGTTTTCTCTGATCTTTTCATAAAGGCTATTTTTTAATTCCTCAACAATTGACAGGTCTCCGGAGATGGCCCTCATATCGAGCATTTTCCGGGCCGTGATAACATGGCTGCCTTCACCTGAACGCAGGGCAGTCAGTATGTTCTTTTCCCATTCTGTTATATCCCCGTAAACGGGAATATCCATGCCCAGCGGATGGACATCAAACAGCGGTAATCCACAGTTCCCGAGTGTATTCTGCATGGCAGCAACAAGCCTGCCGCAGAAATCCTCTATATCTTTCTTCTGACAGTATGTCTCATGTTCGTTATACACGATGGCACAGCGAAAAACAGTCTTGAACGTTTCCTCCCTGCGTCCTTCTGCTCCGTAAACAAAAAAGGCAAAGGGACAGTGGGATATACCGATCTCCTTTATGCTGAGTTCAATGATTTTCCCGATGAGCCTGTCGTGCAGTTCTGTAATGATACTTAATATGTAGCTCGCCTTGACCCCTTCCTTTAACAGGATGGACACGATGTGGTTTATCCTGTCATTGATGGGGCGGAGCTCATCGGCATTTTGCTGGCGCTCGATATTCTTCAGAATGGAAAGAGGAGATGTCCCCTGTAACAGCATAAAATCGTGGTTTGTCACTACGCCGGCCAGATCATCATCCTCAGTAACGAGCAGATGATGTATATTGTGCCTGATCATGGCGGACAGCGCGTCAAAACAGGTGCTCTTTACCGTGACGGTCACAAGGTTATCACTCATAATTTCGCTGGCAGGAGATGAGGGGTCCGTCCCTTTGGTCACTACTTTGTATCTGAGGTCCCTGTCGGTGATAATTCCGCAAGGTGCCCCGTTTTTATTTGTAATAATGATGGAACTTATCCCATGTTCAGACATGATCCCCGCTGCCTCTTTGATGGTTGCCTGTTCCGGTATGGTAACGGGAAGTTTTGAGAGGATATCTTTGACCGGGGTGGTATAAAGCAGTTTCTCTCCCTCCTTGAAGAGAAGGTTTTTATTCCGCATTTCCCTGTATGTCCTGTCCAGGTAGTTTTTAAAGAAGGATTTCATGAAGTATTCACTAAAATGAGGGGTCCTGTTGATAATGTCCAGAATTATGTTTTTAGGAATGAGATAACACAATGTGTCCTCAACGGCCTTGATGTTGGCCCTCGATTTATCTCCACTGATCAGGGACAGATATCCGAAGCAATCTCCTTCGCCCCTGTAGTCGATGATAATCTCGTCATCATTTGACAGGTACACCTTGACGCCGCCCTTTTTTATCACTCTGAGTGAATCACCGGGGGGGCCGTCCTGGGTCAGGATAAGCGAATTTTTTGGAGTAAACTCTAAAGACAAATGACCGGCAATGTTCCGGATGATGTCTTCTTCCAGAAACTGGAAGGGCGGTGTTTTTTTTAAAAAATTAATGCTGTCTTCTGTAATCATATGCGTATGCAGAGATGGCCTGTGCCTTTTTCAGGATACTATTAAATTTGCAAATAGAGTGCCAGAAATGAAAACTTAAAAAAAACGATATAACAGGTAGTTAGGGGACTGTTAGCAGTGCTCTCCGTCACTGTATGTCACTAAAAGTAACACGTTATTGCCAGGGGTTACATAAAGTAATAGGGGCTATTGTTTTACGTGCGACTTCTCTATTCCCCATTTCTTCCTTTTTTCCCAGAGGGACTTTCTCGTTATGCCGAGCATGGAGGCAAGCTGCTGTTCGTTGAACCGGGCCTGGTATTCGAGGATAAATGCCTTAGTGTAATCTTCTATGGAAAGTCTTCCGTTGAGAGACGATGTATGGAACGACTCCACTGTCCTTATTGACTCGGGGAGGCTTTCAGGTGTGATGGGGTTACTGTCCGTAATGAGTATCGCCCTTTCCACTACATTCTGGAGTTCCCTGACATTTCCGGGCCACCTGTAGTTGACCATACGGGAGAGCGCCTCATCTGTTATGCGGCCAATATGCTTCTGGAACTCCCGGGAATATCGCTCCAGAAAATATTTAACGAGAAGGGGAATGTCCTCCTTTCTCTCTCTCAAAGGGGGCATCCGGAGGGCGATGGTGTTTATCCTGTAATACAGGTCCTCCCGGAATCCTCTTTCTTTAACAGCGGTTTCAAGGTCCCTGTTCGTAGCGGTGATAAACCGTATGTTAACTTTCAGAACTTTATTGCTGCCAACAGGCCTGACCAGCTGATCTTCCAGGACCCTCAGCAGCTTTAACTGGAAATAGGGATTGATATCGCCGATTTCATCGAGAAAAATGGTGCCGCCGTCGGCTTCTTCGAACATTCCCTTTTTTGCCACATGTGCTCCGGTAAAGGCCCCTTTCATATGTCCGAAAAGCTCGCTTTCAAGAAGGTTCTCAGGAATAACAGAACAGTTTATGGGGATAAAGGGCATCTCCCTGCGCGAACTGTTATGGTGGATAACGCGGGCAAAGAGTTCCTTGCCGGTGCCTGTTTCTCCGAGGAGCAGGACATTGCTTTTTGTATCGACTATTTTTTTTGCTTCATCAATAACGGTTTTCAGCGCAGGGCTTTTTCCGATAATACTGCTGAAATCATAGGTCTTCCCTATTTCACGCTTCAGCAGAATGTTCTCGACCTGAAGGCGCCTTTGCATGAGTGCGTTTTTCACAACCTGTTTGATTTCCTCGTGCATAATGGGCTTCATAATGTAATCGTAGGCCCCGGCCCTGAGGGCCCTCACCGCTGTTTCAAGAGATGCATATGCTGTCATGACGATAAATATCTGGTCAGGGAAGTCCCGCCGGACCTGTGTAAGCAATGCAATCCCGTCCATCCCGGGCAGGATGATGTCTGAAACAATGACGTCGTATATATTTTTTTCGAGCAGGCTGATGCCCTTCTCTGCGGAATCCGCGATATCAACATCAAACCCGTCTCTGGCGAATACGCGTTTTAACGACTGTCTGAGCGTTTCTTCATCTTCTATTATTAAAATGCTTTTAGACATGTTTTTTGTGTAATGGATTGGGGGCGTGCATATTTTTAATACCCTATGTTATCACAGGTATTCTGATAATAAAACTCGTGCCGCCTGCTTTTGGAGATTCAACGTCTATAGTCCCGCCGTGGTCCTTAATAATACTGTAGCATATGCTGAGACCCAGTCCGGTCCCCTTGACCGGACCCTTTGTGGTAAAGAAGGGATCAAAGATTTTATCCATATTGTCATGGGCTATTCCCGGTCCTGTATCAGAAAAAATTGCCTCTACATAACCGTCCTGTTGTATTATATTGATCGTGAGGTCTCCGCCGTTGGGCATTGCGTCACGGGCATTCAGCATGAAATTGAGGAAAACCTGCTGCATCTGGTCTGCGTCTATCTTTAAAACCGACATGTCCTGTATTTCAGTCTGAATATTGATTTTCTTAAAATTCTTGTCATACTTAACCAGATTCAGGGTATTTTCCAGAATGTCCTGTAAACGTGCCGGGCTTTTCTGTCTCGGATGTAATCGCGCAAAATTGCCGAGACTGCGCACGATCCTTGCAATCCTGTCTATGTGGGTATTGATTGTCGTGAGGGAGTCAGATACAAAAGGAGATATGTCTTCTGAAAGAAGCTCCTGTGCGAGCGAGGAAATGGAAGCAAGGGGGTTCCCTATCTCGTGTGATACCCCTGCGGCAAGCCTGCCGATGCCCGCATGTTTTGTTGTTCTGAAGAGTTCTTCCTCTATCTTTTTCTTTTCCGTTATATCTTCAATGACAAGGACATACCCTTTCTGATCTCCCGTGAGTTTGCTGAGATACACTTTCAGAATTATTTGCGGTTCATCCAGCAGGTTTCTTTTGCATATACTTTCCCCTTCCCGGATTTCAGGATCAAAGAGATCAATTTCAAGGCAGTGCAGAAGAATATCAGCCTCTGTATCAAGTGCATCGCCGGCATCAACTCCGGTTATTTCTTCCATTGCAGTATTCCAGTACTTCACGCGCAGGGTATGATCGAGCATGGCTACTCCGAGGGGGATGCTTTCAATAATGTTTTCGCTGAATTCTTTGAGGAGAGCAAGCTGTCTGTTTTTTTCCGCAAGCTCCTGACGGGAGAACCGTAGACTGCTCGATATTTGCCTCACAGAATCGGATATCTGGATCTTTTCATCCTGGGTCAGAACGGTCCTGTCCCGGAATATGAGACTGCTGATTGACGGGCCCAGCACCCCGGACAGTAATATTTCTGCTTCGCTCCTTAATTTTAAAAGCCATTCGTAGGTGAGCGTATCTCTCTGGAGGCTGTTTTTTCCCATAAAGGTCTCAATTGCCGCGGCCGCCTCAGAAGATCCCAGATATTCTGCAAGAATTATTTCTATCTCTGCAAGACTCCTCGGCCTGTCGGAATGTCCGATCTGGAGGGGGGAATAGGTGTCGACAAAGATTATTGTTTGCCGGGTCTCAGCATCCGACTGTTTTGTAAAGATCGAGACAGACACATAAAAAAATATGTTAAATAAGAGACCCCAGAAGAGGGAATGGCTCCAGCGGTCAAGACCGGTGAGACCGAAAAGGGCCGTGGGATTGAGAAATGTTGAATTGAAAGTATATCCCATGATTCCTTCCTTTGCGATAATGCCGGCGCGCATGAGGGCCGGGATCATGAGGGTATACAGCCAGATGGCAAAGCCGGCCAGGATACCGGCGATAGCGCCCTTTTTATTCCCTCCCTTCCAGTAGAGACCGATCAGAAAGGCAGGAGCAAATATGGTGACAGCCTCAAAGGACTTCAATCCGATATCGACAAGGCTGTAGAATTCCCCGACATACACGGCAAAGGCATATCCCAGAAATACAAGGCCCACAATAATAATTCTTCTGGTGTTCAGGATCATGAGATAAAAGCCTTTCATTGCATTCAGGCTCCAGACAGCAGGCATGACAAAACTGTTCATTACCATCGTGCTCAGAGCCAGGGACTCGACAATGATCATGGCTGTTGCAGCAGAAAACCCCCCTATAAATGTAAAAAGTGCCAAAGCGGGGATCCCCTGATTCAGGGGAATATTGAGCACAAAGTAGTCTGCATTCTGCTGAGGCTCACCCAGAAGAAGTCCCCCGTATGCAATGGGGAGAACAAAGATGTTCATGAGAAAGAGGTACAGAGGGAAAAGCCAGATTGCCTTTTTCACATGATCATAGGAGGAATTTTCCACGACGGCCACCTGGAACTGTCTCGGGAGAAACATGATTGCCATCATGGACAGAAACATGAGAGAGGACCACCCCATGAAACTCACCTGTGAATCCCCTCCGAGGGACATCAGGTACGCAAAGTCTGACGATCTGATCCTCCCGAAGATATCTTCAAAGCCATCGAACAGGCCGTATGTTACGAAAACCCCGACTGAAATAAATGCAATGAGCTTTATTGCCGACTCAAAGGCAATGGCAAACACAAGTCCGCCGTGCCGTTCAGAGACATCCGGCCGTCGTGCACCAAAAAATACTGCAAAGACCCCCAGCAGCAGGGCTATAGACCATCCGGCAAAATGGCTCCCTTCAGGCTTTCCGGCGAGGACTGAGAAGGTGGTCATAATGGCCTTGAGCTGCAGGCCGAGATAGGGTATTATCCCTATAACAGCCACAAAGGTCACGAGGGCCGATAGAAAGAGCGAGTTGCCGTAGCGTGATGCGATAAAATCGGATATTGTGGTGATCCTGTTTTCCTTGCATATATACAGGACCTTTCTGAGAACGATCCACCACAGTGCCACCATGAGTGTCGGGCCTATGTAAATGGTCAGAAAGCTGAGTCCTGAATTTGCGGCCCTGCCCACGCTCCCGTAGAACGTCCAGGACGTACAGTAAACAGCAAGAGAGAGAGAGTATACATAGGCATTGGACGTCAGGGTGCTGCCCTTACGCTCCTGTTTCTCCGCGTAGTGCGCTATGAGAAAGAGCAGTATAAGATAGGCAAATATAATAGAAAATAAAAATGTTATGGAAAACAATTATCCTCCGTTGTTTCCATTTTTATTCACTGCAGTTGCAATGAAAACCAGAACGATAAACATAAACCATGCAAGGAAAAGATAGTGTGAAAGGGTGTATTTGAAAATACTCAGGAGCGGCCAGCTGAAAAGGATGATCCCAAAGATAAAAAGGAATATCGAGATATCTCTTCTCATAGACAGTTATTATAATAAAACAGGGATATATATGCACAGAAAGCCTTCTGCACACGGAAACGCAACGGGCGCATCATAGTACCTGAAATAAAGCTCCCGGAAAAAGGCTTACTGTACTATCATTTTAAATCAAGATGAAAAACAAATCAAAAAAACCCTTTGTCCCCCCTGACAGACTGGAGACCGTCAGGAAGCATATTATGTCTGCGCTGCAGGAGCAGCCCCTCTCGGCCAGAGAAATATCCGGTATCGTCAGCATTCCTGAAAAGACCGTGTTTAATCACCTTGTGCACATTCAGAAGACGGTCAACAGAGGCGGGAATATTTTTGTGACTACCCCGTCGGAATGCAAAAAATGCGGGTTTGTCTTTAAAAAAAGAGAAAAGTTGAAAAAACCCGGCAAGTGTCCAGCGTGCCGCAGCGAAACAATAACGGAGCCTGTTTTTTCCCTGCGGTCAAGATAATGAAGCTCCTGCTGAATGCCGCGATAGTTCACATCCTTCATCATGAATTTATTTTAAGGCAGGCGTTTTAATTATTTTTCCGGCTTGCTATAATGATGTATTGGGAACGTGCTTTTACCCATTGAACATAACATGACGGTTATTAATCTCAATATACTGAATTTCTTTAAACTGCAGCGTAACAGCTCTACCGTACATGACAATCGTGCCATTACTCTTGTTTCAGACAAAAGAACGGGGCCCTCTCCGGGGAGGGAAGATGTTATTGATATAACTCCTTCCACGGACGTGGTTGCCGGCAATGCAGCTGCCGTGAAAAGAGATGCAGCATTTCCTGTCAGCACGTATTCCCGCGCGGACGGCCTACAGAGACCTCAGGGCCCGGACACGATGTATGATCGCAGGGGCAACAGGGTTCCGGGGTATCATCCGAAAGGCGTGTATGTAGATTCATATGCCTGAATGAAAAGTTCCAACGCCCTGGAAATCCATATTTTCTGTCCCGCATTTCCTGATTGTGATGTATTTGTTATTTGATGCCTGTTATTTGGTGCTTATTCAACCATGAATCTTACCCGGCAATAGTCATGATGTGCGCTTACCATTGCTGTAAAAACAAATTCTGATTTTGACAGTTTATTATTTTTCTTTCAGTTTTGAAAAACTGGATAGAGTGATACCCAGGATAAATCCTGCTGCAAGTAATATGACTACCAGGACGGCGCGGGGGACAGAA
>JBFKMY010000059.1:0-10308 GCA_041629615.1 Thermodesulfovibrionia bacterium
CGCCCCATTTTACCTTCTGTCTGAAAGGCAGCCGTTTCATTTCCCATGTAAAAAAACTCAAGGATGTTGAACTGCCCCTTTCAACATTTTTCAATGCCACCGCCCCCCTCCTGGAAAAGCTTGATGTTATTCTCTGGCAGCTGCCGCCGAACCTGAAACTCAATATGAAAAATCTTGAGGACTTTGTGGAAAATCTCAAGCACTATCCTGTCCGTCACGTATTTGAATTCAGACACAAAAGCTGGCTTGTAAAAAAGGTATTTAACCTCCTGTCTGCCGCGAATATAGCGGTATGTATGGCTGACTGGCCCGAATTTATCAATGAGGTGCCGCTGACAGCGGACTTCGTATATATTCGACGGCATGGTGAGGGAGGAAATTATGCAACAAATTATACCACGGACCAGTTAAAGGATGATGCAAAGAAAATAAAGGAATATATGAAGTTAGGCAAGGACATCTATTATTATTTCAATAATGACTCCTTTGCAAATGCGCCGAGAAACGCCCTTGAGCTCATTGGAATTCTTGAACATATCATTCCTAAATCACTGATCGAGCCGGAGGCAGCGGCAAAAGACAGGAAGAAAAAAACCGTAAAGAAAAAACCCGCAGCAAAGAAAAAAGTCGCTGCAAAGAAAAAACCCGCCGCAAAGAAAAAAGTCGCTGCAAAGAAAAAACCCGCTGCAAAGAAAAAACCCGCTGCAAAAAAACCCGCATCTAAAACCCCAAAAAAACCGCCTAAGGGGAAAGCCGCATCCACGGCAAAGAAAACGGTAAAGAAAAAGGCCTCAAAAAAAACCCGGACACCTTCAAAAAAATCTCCGGTCAAAAAATCAAAAACAAAGACCGTCAAAAAGACAGTAAAAAAATCTGCAGGGAAAAAGTAGCGGGCAAAAAGTCTGCGGGTCTTTTTGTTGCCTCACTGCCGGGTGCAGGAAATTCCCGATGAAAGATCGAGATATACACAGGACGATGGTGCTGTTAAAAGAGCAGGTGAGGGATCTTGCTCTCCCCTGGCTTGAAAACATGGTCAATCACGATCAGGGCGGCACAGACCCCTTTAAGGTGCTCATTTCCTGTATGTTGAGTCTTCGCACACAGGACAGAACCACCGGCGAGGCATCGGAGCGGCTCTTCAGACTGGCGCCTGATGTACACTCATTATCGCAGCTGCCGGTCAAAAAAATAGAAAAGGCGATCTATCCGGTAGGGTTTTACAGGACCAAGGCAGTAAGAATCAGGGATCTCTGCAACACACTCATACATCAATACGGATCTCAGGTCCCCGATGACCTTGACACGTTACTTACCCTTAAAGGGGTGGGACGGAAGACCGCGAACCTCGTCCTTACGCTCGGATACAAAAAACCGGGGATATGCGTGGATACGCATGTCCACAGGATAACAAACAGATGGGGGTACGTTGCAACAAAAAATCCTGAACAGACAGAACATGCATTGAGAAAAAAACTCCCGCCATCGTACTGGAGTGAAATAAACGGGCTCCTCGTTGCCTATGGGCAGCACGTCTGCAAGCCCGTCTCCCCTCTCTGCAGCCGGTGCAGCATTCACCGCTTTTGCAATAAGGTGGGAGTGAAAAAACACCGGTGAATGCGTAAGGGGTGCCCTCCAGTATTTTTGTCCCGGGATTTTTTATGAAATGCAGATCAGTTGAATTCTCTTAAGCTTTTTTGGTAAGTTAGCCTATCAGGAGGCTTTGCAGTGAACAGAACATATTCAGCACAGGCACATCTTCACATGAAGCGCCCGGATCATCACGGTTCCCCTGTCATCCCGTCAGGTGTTACAGGACGGTCCATTGGTGTTCTCTTCGCCCTGCTCTTTATTGTCCTCCTGGGATCATGCGCGTCCACTGCACACATGGAAAACAAAAGAATGGCCGAAGCCCTGAACAAGATGGGATATTCCTATCTAAACGACGGCCAGTTCAATGAGGCATCTATAGAATTTCAGAAAGCACTTGCCTTGGATCCGAAAAATAAAGAAACACTTAATTATCTTGGGTACATAAGTACCAGATTTAACGAGTATGAAGAAGCCATCTCCTATTACGAGCGCGCAATATCGCTGGACCCCGGGTATGCGGATGCAATCAACAACCTTGGCGTGACCTATACGGAGCTGGGAAACTGGGATGAGGCAATCAGGCTGTTTGAGAGGGCATTAAGCAATCCCCTCTACAGCACCCCTGCCCGGACCTATTCAAATATCGGCTATGCGTATTATAAAAAAGGTGATTTTGGTAAGGCAAAATCATCGCTTGAGGACGCGCTTATAAGAAATCCCGTGTTCCCCGAGGCCATGTATATCCTCGGCCTTATCTATATGGCAACCGATGACAGGCAGGCAGCCATTGAAGAGTTTAAAAAAGCGATTGGTATTCTCCCGGACTATACTGACGCCCACTGGGAACTCGCCAGGGCCTACTTCAGCGCCGGCAAAAAGGCCCAGGCCCTGAAGCACTTTCAGGTTGTTTTCGAAAAAGATACCGATAGAGAGCGGAGAAGAGAAGCATCAAAATTCATTGGACAACTCAAGTATTAATGGGAAAACGTACGGAATATATTATACGGTCCCGCAATACACTGAATACCGTTACGCGTCGGTTCCTGCACACTGAGCATTGACCATAATACTATGAATGAAACAACAGACACCCCCGGAAACGTTTTACGACCGGAAAGAGAAAACCAGAACCTGTCTCTCAAAGACATCGCGCAGAAACTCAAAATAAACGTTGAATATTTGAAGGCTATTGAGGATGATAATTATTCATTACTCCCGGCCGAGGTATTTACAAAAGCATACCTTCGAATCTATGCCGAGACACTCGGGCTTGACAGTAAACATATACTGACATTATATAAAAACAGGCAGGGAGAAGAACCTGTCATAGCAGCGGCAGCGCCGGGGAAGACAATTGATTTTGCTGCGCTGAAACAGAGGTTCATTACAGCGTTTCCGTGGAGGCCTTCAATGGTACTGCCCTTTATCGCAGTCCTTGTCATAGTGGCAATGGTCTTCATGCTGCGGGAAGATAAAAAACCGGCCGTAACAAAGACCGTTCCTGAGGTAACACAGGCTCTGCCTGAGGAAACACAGGCTCTTCCTGTTGTGGAGAGAGAACAATCCGGACACACTCCGCCTGAAGAGCTGCAGCTTAAAATTATTGCCGATGAAATTACCTGGGTATCGGTCAGCGCGGACAACGGCACACCCAGAGAGTGGCTCCTCCGGGCCGGTGAATCAGTAACAGTGCAGGCCTTTGAACAGTTTGCTCTCAAGATAGGGAATGCCGGCGGGACAATGCTCTTATTAAACGGGAAAGATGTCGGCAGTCTCGGTCCCCATGGAAAAGTTGTTGATATTGTTCTGACTGATGACAGGAGCAGGGATTGACTTCAGTGAATCCGGATTTTTAGTCCCCGGCATTTTTTGTGCAGATTTTTTTATTCATGGATAAAAGTATTGACAAAGGAGCATGCCTGCTGGTATCTTTCATCAGTACTGTTTTTCAAACATCTGCTCATAATAAAAAGAAAGGAGAGGATCTATGACAAAGGCAGAACTCGTTGATGCAGTAGCAGCCGGAGCGAAAATATCAAAAGCAGCGGCCGCAAAAGCCGTTGATTCTTTTACCGGTGCAATTTCCAAATCGCTGAAAAAAGGGAAGAAGGTCACTCTTGTCGGTTTTGGAACCTTTTCAGTGACAAAAAGAAAAGCCAGAAAAGGCCGCAACCCGAGAACGGGTGAACCAATAAAAATAGCCGCTTCCAAGTCTCCGAAATTTTCCGCTGGAAAGGCCCTCAAACAAGCAATAAAGTAATACCCTGATATCTCAAGGGGTCCCCGTCCGGGATTCCTTGAGATATATATGTACATACAATATCTTCAGTGTCATCCATTCAGTCTGCTGCTTCCCGCACCCTTCGTCTGCACCGCGCAGATATCACTCCGAATAAGAAAACTGGAGCCGCTGGATTGAATTTGACACCCCTGTCTTGGCGTTGATATCAAGGACAACACAGGAAAGCACGGCCTTTCCTTTTGCCGTCTCAAAGCGGACAGGAATGTGCGTCAGGAATTTATGTATGATCTGTTCTTTTTTTACGCCTATCACCGAGTCTGACGGTCCGGTCATTCCCACATCGGTTATAAATGCCGTGCCCCCGGGAAGTATTCTTTCGTCAGCCGTTTGAACATGCGTATGTGTACCGACCACTGCGCTTACCTCTCCATCGAGATACCAGCCGACCGCGGATTTCTCTGAGGTTGCTTCCGCATGAAAATCAACGATAATCACTTTTGTCTGTTCCCTGAGTGCGGGGAGCTCCCTCTGTGCGACCTGAAAAGGGCAGTCAAGGGGAGGCATGAAGACCCTGCCGGAAAGATTCAGGACGGCAATCCGGACTCCGCCCGATGTGTTCATGACAATACTTCCCGCCCCCGGGACACCGGAGGGATAATTGGCAGGACGCAACAACCGGTTTTCCTTGGGAATATAGGTGACCGCTTCCTTTTTGTCCCATATATGGTTCCCTGAAGTCAGGACATCAATACCGGATGAAAAGAGCTCTTCTCCGATGGCCTTTGTTATCCCGAACCCTGCTGCTGCATTTTCGGCGTTTGCAATGACAAAATCAATTTTCAGTTTACTGATCAGTCCGGGAAGCCCTTCCTTCACCGCCTTCCTGCCGGGTTTCCCCACAATGTCTCCAATAAAAAGTACTTTCATTTTTTATTGCCATATGCTGAGAGCGGACAGCTTATTTTGCATACTCTACGTACCTGGATTCCCGGATAACCGTTACTTTTATCTGTCCCGGATAGGTCAGCTCCCCTTCGATCTTCTTTGCCAGGTCCCTTGAAATCTGGGCACAGACTTCGTCATTCACTTCTTCAGGTTTTACAATAATTCTGACTTCTCTCCCCGCCTGTATCGCATATGATTTATTGACTCCTTCAACTGAGGTGGCAATTTCTTCCAGTTTCTCAACGCGTTTGACATAATCCTCTAGCGTTTCTTTTCGTGCCCCCGGTCTCGCGGCAGAAAGGGCATCAGCGGCTGCTATGAGTGATGCCTCTACGGTCGACGGGTCTCCTTCACCGTGATGGACCTGTATGGCATTGACGATCTTTGCGTTTTCCCCGTATTTTTTGGCGATATTGCCCCCGATTGACTGATGTGATCCTTCAACTTCATGATCAATCGCCTTCCCGATATCATGGAGAATGCCGGCCCGTTTCGCGAGCTTCGGGTCCACTCTGAGCTCACCTGCCATAATACTTGCAAGGTACGCAACCTCTATGGAATGCTTAAGGACATTCTGGCCATAGGAAGTCCTGTACTTGAGCCTTCCCACCAGCTTTACCAGTTCAGGGTGTATCCCGTGAAGCCCAAGGTCAAAGATGGCCTTCTCCCCCTCTTCCTTTATGGTCGCATCAATTTCCTTTCTGACCTTTTCTACAATTTCCTCAATTCTCGTAGGGTGAATTCTCCCGTCACTGATGAGCCGTTCCAGAGACATTCTCCCTATCTCTCTCCGTACAGGATCAAAACAGGACAGTAAAACCGTCTCCGGGGTATCATCGATAATGAACTCCACGCCTGTGGCAGCTTCCAGTGCCCTTATGTTTCTTCCTTCCCTTCCTATTATCCTCCCCTTCATTTCATCACTTGGCAGACTGACGGTGGAAATCGTGTGATCGCTGACATACTCACTGGCATACCGTTGTACCGCCAGGCTCAGGATATCTTTGGACTTTCTGTCAACCGATTCCAGCACCTCATCTTCAATACGCTTTGCTATGCGGGCGGCTTCGTATCTCGACTCATTTTCAATCCTCTGCAACAGTTCTGCCCTTGCCTCTTCAACGCTCATCCTTGAGATCTGCTCAAGCACTTCCCCCTGTTTCTTCAGAACTGCTTCATTCTGCCGCTCTTTTTCCTCTAACCCTTTTTCCCGGGCATTCATCTCTCTTTCTTTTCTGCTGAACTGGTATTCCTTCTTGTCAAGCTGGTCCAGCTTCCGGTCAAACATCTCCTCCCTCTGTCGCAGTCGTTTGTCAAGCTGGTTGAGCTCCGACCGGCGGTCCTTCAGTTCCCGTTCGCTTTCGGCCTTTAAACGAAGACTTGTGTCCCTGGCCTCAAGCTGCGCTTCTTTTTTTATGGTCTCTGCTTCTTTTTTGGCATCATGCAAAAGCCTCTCGGCCCTCTCCTCTAATTCTCCCATTTTTTTGCTTGTGCTTACTTTATGATAAAAGTACGCTGAAAAGAAACCAGCGACAAGCCCCGCAGCCAGTAGAACAACACTGATCAATATGTCCATTATCTGCTCCTCCTTTCACGTAGTCTTTGCCTGAATATTTTTTCATACCCCTCTTCTGATGGAAAAAAGAAGGTCCTGTTTTTTACACCGTAGTGCTGCTGTACATGATGTCCCTTATAATTATGAGGATATTTGTAGCCTTCCCCTGCTCCCAGACGGGCCGCACCTTTATATCCTGTACTTTTTAAATGAGCAGGCACGGGACTGATCCTCTCTTCCCTGATGTCTGTCAGCGCCCTTTCTATCCCGGCGTATGACGCATTGCTTTTGGGGGCCATTGCAATGTAGAGTGCGGCCTGTGCAAGCGGGATGCGCCCTTCCGGCATTCCAATTGATTCAACAGCGTGCATTGCCGCTACTGCGATCTGCAGGGCTGCGGGATCGGCGTTTCCCACATCTTCAGAAGCGCAGATAATAATTCTGCGTGCGATATACAGAGGATCTTCCCCTCCTTCCACCATCTTTGCCAGCCAGTACAGTACAGCATCAGGGTCTCCACCGCGCATACTCTTTATGAAAGCCGAAATAGTATCATAGTGCTCGTCTTCACTGTAATAAAGCGATTTATTCTGTAAAACTTCCTTTGCCAGTTCAATGTCATAGCCTCCTGTCCGTCCTCCACTCATTATCATGGAGACGCCCATTTCAAGGGCGTTTAACGCCCGCCGCGCATCCCCTTCTGAAGAGGTTGCAATAACGTCCAGGGCCCCGGGTTCCAATTCCACGCTGCACCCGCCAAGCCCATGCTCTTTGTCCTCCATGGCCCGTTTAAGCAGGCCCTTGATCTCAGATTTGCTGAGCGCGAAAAACTGAAAGATCATGGACCGTGAAGAGAGTGCCGGGATTATCGAAAAAAAGGGGTTCTGGGTCGATGCCCCTATCAGTGTTACCGTGCCGCTCTCAACATCAGGTAACAGTGCGTCCTGCTGGAGTTTATTGAAGCGGTGGATCTCATCAATAAAAAGAATGGTCCTGTCCGCATGGCGAGCTTCTTTTATCGCACCTTTAATGTCCCCTACTCCGGACGTAACAGCGTTGAGGGCAATAAAGCGTGCCCTTGTTTTTCTGGCTATTATGTGCGCAAGCGCGGTCTTCCCCGTACCGGGGGGGCCATACAGTATGAGCGAGACAAAAGAATCCCTCTCAATGGCTTCTCTGAGAGGTTTTCCCTGTGCAAGCACGTGTGACTGCCCTATAAACAAATCCAGGGTACGGGGCTGCATTCTCCAGGCAAGAGGCGCCTTTCTGTCTGATGTGAAAAGATCCATTGTCTTACCGGGCTCCCCGGCTCCTTCACATGCAGAATGCGGCGACCTGTGAACAGCTTAGAACAGCAGAAATCTTACAGGGGCGGAAGGAATAATATATTCGATAATCTGAAATCTATAGGATAACCCTCATTATAATCCTTTGGTGAAAAAAGGATTTTTGAAATGTATAAAAAATTTATACATTTCTTTTGAGGTTGAGACAAATGATCGTTTTTATTATAATTATTCGTTCCCTGAAAAACCTTGACTGTCAAAGCAATGATAAAAATAAGGTCCCGCAACTGCAAATGAGTAAACCCACCTTGCCGTGTAGAACAAAACTTGAATCCCTGTATAACAGGTGGGTGCCTTAAAAGCAAGATCAGGCTTAGTCCCCTTTCAGGGCGCGCAACACTTGACTTTCTCTGACTCCCAAATTCTCGAATGTAGGAAAAAGTTTCTATTCCTATCACAAACAAGGCAGGTAAACCTCCCTTTTTTCTCTTTTATAACAAATACGCGCAACATTAATCAAGTGAATTGTTCCCGCCAAAGGAATCGTTAGTCTTATATAAGGCCGTAATTTTTAAGTATATTTTTTAATTTTGCCTTGTTTTCGCTGCTCATTTCGCACAGTGGCAGTCTCATTTCCTCCTGAATTTTTCCCATCAGGCTGAGGGCCGTTTTTACCGATATGGGATTTGTTTCTATAAACATGCCCTTGTTTAACGGCTCAAGTTTAAAATGAAGCTTCCTTGCCTCTTCGATATTGCCCGCCAGCAAGGCCCCGCACATATCAGATACGTCTTTGGGAGCTACATTGGCTGATACCGATATCGTACCTTTCCCCCCAAGCAGCATCAAAGGAAAGGTGGTAAAATCATCTCCTGAGAGAACCGTTATCCTGTCACCACAGATACGCAGGACCTCACTTACCTGGGCCATGTTTCCCGTGGCTTCCTTGATTGCAACAATATTGCTGATTTCAGCCAGCCGTGCAACTGTCTGCGGAAGCATATTGACCGCGGTCCGGCCGGGAACATTATAGAGGACCTGCGGAATATCGACTGCCTCGGCAACAGCCTTATAGTGCCGGTAAAGCCCTTCCTGTGTCGGCTTATTATAATACGGTGCCACAAGCAGCGCCCCGTCCGCTCCCAGTGTTTTTGCTTTTTTTGTCATTGTGATCGTCTCACTTGTCGAGTTCGCCCCTGTCCCGGCAATAACGGGGACCCTCCGGTTTACTGCCTGTATTGTCATCTCTATGACCCTGTAGTGCTCATCATACTCCAGTGTCGCAGATTCACCTGTTGTGCCGCACGGCACAATTGCACTGGTCCCCTGGGCGATATGCCATTCAATAAGATCACCTAATGCCTGTTCATCAAGCTTATCTTTTCTAAAGGGTGTAACGATTGCAACAATTGAACCTTTAAACATAGTTCCTCCTGTAGGTCTGGTTTTGATTCCGAGATATTAAAGTTTATGGAAAACATTTGATCAAGGTCAACTGAAAAACGCTCAATTGACAGGCCAATAGTTTTCCTGATATGTTCATTATTGTCAAGATAGTATATATTAATATAACATTGAAGGTCGTTATTCCTGGTAAGGGAATGAAGAAGTACTGAAACAATCTCTACTATGTTTGATCTCGGGACACAGGAACTCATCGTAATCTTTATCGTGGCATTTCTGGTATTCGGCCCAAAAAAACTGCCTGAGCTGGGCAGGACACTCGGGAAGGGGATCAGGGAGCTCAAGGCCGCCATGCGCGGTGTTAAGGATACCTTTGAAGACGCCGGCGCTGAGGTCACAGAAGAATTAAAGGAGGCGAAGTCCGACCTGGAAGAATCAATATATAAATCGATTGAACCCGATTCCGGGGAAAAAGAAGGAGCAGCAGCGAAAGAGAGCAAGACAACGGACAAGGATGGATAAGGCCCCTCTTACAGAACACCTCAGTGAATTAAGAAACAGAATCCTCATATCGCTTATTGCTGTTGCCATTACGTTTGGTATCTGCTTTTATTACTCGGAGAATATCTTCCGTATATTGACGGCCCCGCTCCATTACACCCTTGCACTGTCCCTTGATAACCCGTACATATCATTTATTCCCTCAAAAAAGCCGGGAATTGATCTCGTCTTTCTGGCACCGGCTGAGGCACTGTGGATGCACATAAAGATTACCTTCATTGCTGCATTTATCATCTGCTCGCCCCTCCTGTTTTATGAAATATGGAGGTTTATTGCCCCCGGCCTCCTTGAAAAGGAAAAAAGATATGCCCTACCCTTTGTTTTTACGACCACCTCTCTGTTTCTGGTCGGCGCACTTTTTTGCTTTATTATCGTACTTCCCTTTGCAATGAATTTTCTCCTTTCCTATAAAACGGAAAACCTCACCCCCATGATATCAGTCGGCAAATATATAGATTTTTGCCTGAAATTCATTCTGGCCTTTGGCGCCATCTTTGAATTACCGGTGCTCTCCGTATTTCTTACAAAGATGGGGATTGTAACACCTGACTTTCTTGCACAAAACAGGAAATATGCGGTACTGATTGCATTCGTTGTAGCTGCCTTACTGACCCCTACTCCTGATGCATTTAATCAGACCCTCATGGCAGTTCCCATCGTGATATTGTATGAGACCGGGATATGGGCATCAAGGATTCTTCACAGGAAGAAAAAGAAGACAGAAG
>JBFKMY010000060.1:0-10269 GCA_041629615.1 Thermodesulfovibrionia bacterium
GGATTGACCCCGACAGTCTCAACGGGGTGATAAGAAGGATTTGACATGTCGAACTCATGGCGCGTATTAAGCTGTTGAATCTGCCGCGCTATGGGAATGGTGGAAATTACATTGTTGTCCCCGTGGCACTTGTAACATATTTCATAGGAACTGGATGCCGGCATTACCTCCGTACCCGAGGAGTTAATGCCGCTGACGCCTCTATTTTTGCCGGATGTCTGGGGCGCACCGGGAGATGCGCTGCCGTTTGCCTGATGAGGGTTATGACAATCGGCACACTCCACATGCGCTGGTACGCTGCCTGACGCAAAGCTTTCTGACGGGTCATGAACACCGGTATAATCCTGGACTGAATGACCGTAGGGCTTCACTAATTCCTGCTCAATATTTTTCACTGCTACACTCCCGTTATGACATACAAGACAGTTGTCCTCTTCAAAGGCATAATTCAATATCCTTTGATGGCCTCCTGCAGTATGCGGTTTGTGACAATTTTCGCATCCGTTCTGGGAAACGTTCGTGTATGTTGTATGGGGCCACGGATCTGCACCTGTTCCGTTCCATATTGCGTTTGACAGGGCATGGGCGGAGGAGGACCATCCATTCTTTTGATGACAGGCAGTACAGAGACCTGAATAGATATTAGACAGGACAAGAAAGTTGCCGTTGCTGTCCTTGTGGGGATCATGACAGGACGTGCATTGCAGTTCACTGTTGTCATCGAGCCTGACTGCCTGCGGCAGGGCAAAAGGGTCGGCCAGTTCGCCGTTGCTTATGGCCAGGTTTCCGTCATATACGAAGGAAACTGGGTGATCATCCGAAAGGTCGGTCCCCAGCAATGATGGTCCGGCCGGGATAAAACGGATCCCCCCTGAAATGGGTACTTCTGCAGTTTCCGAAACCAGTGCTCCGAGCGCAATAGTCCCGTCATGGCAGCTGAGGCAGAGCTTTGAAGCTCCTGTAGGCTGTCCAACCGAAGCATAGAGCGTAGTACTCTGGTACGGGGTATAATTGACGGTGGAATCAGAACGGTTCCAGAGATAAGGGATGTCTCTTCTCGCCCTATGGGGGGCATGACAGAATATACAGATCCTGTCCTCAGTTGTTGATTTAAGGGTGCCCGGTCCGCTTACCGAAAGGTTGTGCTTTGTATATTGAATGCCCGCTGCAGGCGGTCCCGGCGGCGGCGGTGGCCCGGGCGGCGGCGGTGGAGGAGGTGGTGGTGCCTGGGCAATCACACTATGTACAGATACGGAGAGGGCAATTACTCCTGCAATAAAACAGATAATACATTTCTTTACTTTATTTTTCATGCTCTTTGCGTCCTGAACAGACTCATAATAAAACTGTTATGTCTCAGAGTTGTGTTGTTTAAATTGTCATTCCCGCTGCATCGGGAATCATACTCCTCTTTGGTTCCAGGCAAGCCGGAATGACGCTTTGCACTTGACACGGCACTACAAAGTTGATGTGACATTAATGCGGCCATAGTTCACTTTAATCCTTTACAAACTCATCATCTTTTAAATATTTAAAAATCTGCACTCTGTGATTATAGGAGTCCGCAATATAAATTCTGTCCTTTGCATCTATATGAATTCCGGAAGGGAGCCAGAATTCCCCGAACCCGTTTCCCGGACTGCCAAAGGCCATGAGCAGGCTGCCCTGCTTATTAAAAATCTGCACATTGTCAAAGAGGGCATCAACGACATATATGTTCCCGTCACTGTCAACAGCAACCCCCCGCGGTCTTGCAAAATAACCCGGGCCGTCACCGGCGCTGCCAAAGGAGTTTATATATTTACCATTTGGAGAGAGTATCTGGATCCTGAAATTCAGGGAGTCGGAAACCACTATATCTCCATCCCCGGATATGACGAGGTTAGTGGGCTTGTAGAGATATCCGTGTGTATTGCCTTCCTTCCCGATGATCCCCTTTAACCGGTGATTGCGCGTGTCGTAGCGAATGATTTCTGAACTCTGGGTGTCTGCCACGAGAAGTTCTTCAGTCCCCGGATTAAAAGCGAGTCCCGTTGGCCTTGCAAGGAGCCCCCGTCCCATTTCACCAATATATTTTTTGCCTCCGTTCCGGAATATTTTAATGACCGCCTCTTTTGAGTCCGAGACATAAATCGTGTCATTATTGTCTACCGCTATGCCTATCGGTGATACAAGTGAAGCTTCATTGCCCGGGAATGTATAATACACACCGCTGTTTTCATCAAAGACATGTACCAGCCGCGTAAAATTATCAACGACATACAGTGTTCCCTGAGCGTCCACGGCAATGCCGTGGGGACTGACGATCGATTTGCTTTCCACCCCCTTTACGAATCTGAAAAATCGTGACAGGATGCCCTCGGAGATATTCATGTCTTCAGGACGAGAAATGGCATGGACAAGCCGTATCCTCGGTATTTCAGGAGGTTTCGGCCATATAATATCCGGCAGCGGCTCCCTTGTTTGCACTATTTCCTTAAAGCAGGAACCAGTGCCGGCGAATAACGTGAGGAGAAGCAGACAGAAAAAGATTCTGGAAAATGCTTTCACTCGTGCCATAATATTACATTTGCTCATAATTCCGGTCCCGTCTTCAAAACAGCTCTCTTTTTATTGTAACCAGAAAAAGATGATTTATACAGGTCTCCCGCGATGTTCTGTCCTTTTCATTGTCGTATTCGTATTTCAGGTCCAGTGTGTATATATTATAGATAAGCTGCAGGAGCGATGAGACACCTGCATCCTGCGTTTTATTAGTAACTCCTGACGACTTGTTGAAAAAACCTTCCAGTAAAAGATTACTTCGCCGGGACAGCAAAAGCTGCATTGTTGCCCTGTAGTTCTGAAACTCGCTGGTATCGTTGTCCTTATCAAGCTCCTTAAACCGGGTTTCGCCGAAGCCTGCGTAAAAAAAAGTATACATTTTACTTGTCGGCCTGAAGGCCAGCGATTCACTGGCGGTCCATCTTTCTGTCGGTATTTCAGTTGACGAAATATTGACGTACTCCAGAGCTGTAGTGCTCCATTTCCAACGATATTCCAGTCCCACGGTCTCGCTGAGATAGGTCCTGAGCGTTTCCGGTTCAATGCCCCTGAGAAATCTCTGACTGGACCTGAAAAAACGGTAATAGGTCTTTAATGATTTCCAGAGGTTAAAGGAAATACCGTATGACCTGTCAAAGAGGGAAAAGTCAAAGGGAGGTTCGTTTACATGACGGTAATCTGCAAAAACCTCGGCGCCGGAAGGTATGCTCGTGGTACCCGCCCTTCGAATGATGCCGGTAAAATCACCAATGACGATGATGAGGTAGTCAATATTTTCAATATATGGATTAGAGGACCTGGTCCCGTCCGGCCTTTTTTCATAAAGGGCAATAGATGAACGTTCCACCAGTTTATTCGACAGGAAGGTAATGGCACTGTCAGTAAGAATGATCACTTCATTGGTTACCGGGATTGCGAGAGTGCTGAGATCAGGCTGTTTGTCATGAATACTGTAGGAATGTGCTGCCACGGCATTCATTGTACCTCCCGGGATTTGCCTTGTATATATCCACTCAAGGCCTCCGCCATAGATCCCTTCCTGACCGCTCTCATTATGATTTTTTGAGGCATCGGCGCGTAGTATGGTGGTCAGGTTTTCATAAAGGAGGTGGTTCAGCGTGAAGTCAAAGGACTGATATTCCCTTCGCCTGCCGTCAAGGAGGTCAAAAGACTCGTAACGCCCATTATAATTCGTTGACAGATTTTTTTTATGCCTCCACAGGAGGTCTTCATTCCAGTAGACCCCTCGTTCGAGATAAAAACTGCTTTCTTTGTCCCGGTACGTAACGAAAGAAGTGAGTGTAATGTTCTTTCTGGAGGGGAACCGGTATATGTTTTGCAGGGATGCCTCTTTTGATGTTGAGCTTGTAGAGAACTGGCTGGAAGTGTCAAATACGTCAAAATAAATCATGTCGACTATTGTGTTTCCCAGATATTCGTCATATCTCATATTTAAACGGACTTCATCCTTTTCCGTGGTAGAATTAAAAAAACCGCTCTGCTCATTTTCATAGTGGGTATACTCCAGTCTCGTCGGCAGTGTTTTATACTTCAGATTTAACCGCACACCATACTCATCTGCCTCAATTTTGGACTTCTGCGCAAGATTGCTGTCTACCGTTGAAAGACTTCTATTGCCGAAGAGCGTTATGGTGTATGGTTTGTACTGCAAGAAGACAAATTCAGCGTCATATCCCTGCAGGAAGGAGTTCTGCGAATCTATTCTCTCCCCTGAGCTTTGTTCTTCTCTCACCTGCTCCCATTCAGGTGACAGCGTCAGGTCAAATTCAACAAGGGCGGGGTGATAGAGCCATCCTTCAGTTTCAATGTCCAGCCTTTCGGTAGATGTTGTCGTCTCATTATCGCTTTCAATGAAAGGGCCCCGCCTTTTATCACGTTCGAACTCATAGCCCAGTTCAAACCCCAGTTTGGGTCTTGAGATGTGATAATATCTGTAGGCAAAGACATGTCCGGCAAATAAAACCGGTGCCATGGACGATACTATGAGCAACATTGCACAAAGTTTGATACTGTGTTTCATAAACATAGTCCGCGATTACTGTTAATTAAACAGACTTTCGTCAAAGTCTTTCTTCAAGAGAAACCTGTTTTTCCCTACGTGAGGATTGTGACAGGAGATACATTCATCGTCTTTCAGGTGATCTTCTGTTTGCATTATTAAACCGGAGGTGTGGCAGCTGTTACACATCTCATTTGAATTCCCTGTCCGGAGCATATAGGGAAAAGTGGATGCATGCGGGCTGTGACAGGATATGCAAATGCCTTCAGATACGGGCCCGTGGACCCAGAGTCCACGCAGAAAGGCCGAGTCAACAGATTTGGCTGCGTGGCAGTCTATACACAGTTCCTTGATAGGCAGGACGAGCCTGCCTGAAAGATTCGCACCTGCCTGTGCCACTGATTCAGCTTTTTTCCCTCCAAAAAATCTGAACGTAGCACTCTGTGATGTTGTGTGACACTGATAACACTGCTGTGCAGCGTACGGTCCGTGGGAGAAGGAGGGGATGGTAATGTCTTCCTTTCTTTTTCTTAATAATTCTTCAGGCGACAATCCGGCCTCTTCAACGAATGTCTCCGGCCGGTCAGGATGGGGAACCCCGGTGAAGAAAAAAGACAGCGCCTTATACCGGGTGTATTTGTCACAGCCCCCGGTGACAAACAGAGTTATACATAGAAATATCATGCATATATTTGCCTTATTTGATGTCCGTTCTCTCAATCTAATTTAATCCGCTGTCTCGGAACATCGGGGAGCGGTTTGCCGGTCCACTCACCGAAACCATAGATATTGATTTTATGGTCGCCGAGCATATTCCCCACATACACCAGATATTTTATGCTGAAATCCTTATCGGCAAACTCCTGAAAATACTTGGTGTTTTCGTAATCTATGTGGATGGAATTCGGCAGATACATGCTCCCCGGGTTGGGGCCGTACCCGCCGAAAAAAAGTACGAGCAGTGTTGTCTCGTTATCGAAAATCTGTACGTTTTCAAAGGCAGTATCAACAGCATACAGGTAGCCGTCGGCGTCAATGTCAATCCCCTTTGGCCGTGCAAATCCTCCGAGTGTATCGCCCTGATAGCCGAAGTGCTTTATGTACTGACCGTCGGGGCTGAATTTCTGTATCCTGAAATTGAATGAATCATCGACGTATATGTTTCCTTCACGATCAACAGTCAAATGGGTAGGTCTGTGCATTTTCCCCTCTTCCGCGCCTGAACTGCCGATAGTATGGACGGTTTCTCCTGTGTCAAGATCAACAACAGCTATGTGGTGGCTGTCGAAATCAGCCACATACATCCGGTTTCCGCGTACAGCAACATCCAGTGGTTTGCTGAACTGGCCTTCGCTCCCGTATGCCTTGACAAAATTGTCGCTCCTGTCAAATACCACAATCTGTTTTCTTCCGAAATCAGCAACATATTTGTGGCCCGATGGGGTAATCCAGATCCCTGCAGGCTGGTCAAGTGATCCCTGACCGGTGTCCTTTATGAAGTCGAATTCCTTTTTTACAAGGTCAATAGTAAGGATTTTTCGGTACGTCCTGTCGGATACATAAATTTTACCGGGGAGCGTTGCAATACCGTAGGGTCGCGCAACGGTCTTCTGGGCCTCAGTTTCACCAAGGAGGAATTCCCTGAATGCGTTCGTCTCTTTGCCTATATCACTTTCGGAAGTAATGGACTTAAGGAACTGGAGTTTGGGCGGCTGGGGCAGCGGCGGGTAAAAGACTGTCTCTATTTTCTCCTGAGAGGCCGCACAGCCCGTGAGCAGCGCGAACAGGAGGGGAAGTATCCATTTTCTTTTCATAAATCCTCCTGAATTGTCTTCATGATTTCATTGTCCTTTTGTTGCACGCTTTCCCCTTTCTTTTCTTTTGCCTTTAACCGTTCCAGATCATCCTTTCTGCTTTGTTTCAGCTCATCTTCTGTTGCATCTTTCCCGGGAAGCGGTTCTGTCTTGATAAAATTGAATTCAGGCTTGTACCTGTCATACTTTGCGACCCTGTGGCAGGTCGTGGAACACTGGCCCCCTGATTCTGTTTTTTCATAATCAATGGTGAGCGTTCTCTTGCCAAAAAGGAAGGTGTCCTTTAACAGCTTCGGCTTTTCAAGGCCATGGGGATGGTGGCAGACCTTGCATGAACGCCCCTTTGGTTTATTTACGTGTCTGTAATGAAGGTTGACATTGCCGTTTCTGAACAGTGTCAGAGACAGTGTTCTCGGTTCTGCCAGTTTTTTTTCAAGGTCTTTATGGCAGTCACTTGCGCATGCTCCGTATACTCCCTCTTTATAGGGAGCATATAATCCTTCAGGGTAGGGCAGCTTCAGATGTTTATAGTAGTCGCTGGAATGCGCATCATGACAGGCCGTGCACTTGCCTTCGGCAAAGGGTTCGTGGAGTTCCTGCGCCTCATCTTCGGATATGACTTTGGGGGGAGTTTTTTTCAGTTCCGGAGGGGGGATAACATCAGCCCTGTGGCACTGGGCGCAGAGTGTTGCTGTTTCCGGCGGGATGTCTTTGAACCTGTGTTTGCCTTCGGTAATGAGCACATGACATCGATCGCACTTCATCCCGTCAACGCCTATTGCATGAACATATTTCTTCTTTTCCATCTCTCCATGGCAGGACGCAGTAATGCATGATGCGCCCGGTTCAAGGACGAGCTCCTTGAGATATTCTTCCACATTTATTGCCGCTGCCTCAGGGCCTGTAAGAGGCGGGGAATCCTGAGAAGGTATTTCAGGCTCCAGCGGCTGTGCTGCGTCTTGCGCATATACTTTGACTGACAGGGACAACAGGAAGGAGAGCATAAGGAATACAGGAAAGATTTTTTTTGAGATGCCTGTCATAACAATAAAAATTATAATACAATAACGTAACTATTACCAGAGCTCATTATTCAAAGTAAGCATTTCCATTTCTGTGACAGGACAAATAGAAACATCATGCATAGGCATAATCCCCTCTTTGGCAAAGAGGGGACAGGGGAGATTTTTTAATGAATAATCTACCATAAAATCCCCCTCAATCCCCCTTTTTCAAAGGGGGAAGAGCTTTTTTCACATATGGATAGAGAAAACAGAGAATCACTGATCTTATCCCTTTATGCATCTATCACGGATTTGTAAATGCTTCCTTGTTTAAATGGTTTTTCTCATTATTCATGATAAAAAAAGGTGGGGAAATTATCTCCCCACCTTTTTTAAGATACGACTTTACCCCTGCACTATTTAACGTGGCAGGCAAGGCAAATTGCTGATCCGGCGTCCGTTACCCTCAGGAGAGGAGTACCGCCGACTGCTTCGATCGGAGCATCATGAACATCATGACAGGCTGAACACTGCATTACGTTGCCTTCTAGTACATCTGCAATCGTGCCCGAACCACCCATAGGAGCAGTAATAGGCTTCAACCAGCCGTCTGCAGCAGGGTCATACACGATTGAGATCGGATGGGTCCCTCTGAGGTCACGGTTGGTTACAGGACCGTCAGCGAATCCGGGGATCTCTGCGTATGTCGGCAATACATAAGTACCACCAGCATGGGTCTCATAATTGTCGACCGCTACCGTACCGTCATGACAGGAAAGACAGAGCTTTGAATGACCGGTAGGCGATGCGGATACTGCACCATCAAGAGTTGCACTCCATGCATTGTCGTACATGGTGTACGTTGCTGTTGACAATGTCTTGTTCCACAGCAGACCTTCCAGGTAATTCTGCGCAGCTACATGATGGTCGTGCGGCGAGTGGCAGATACGGCAGATTTCTCCGCCCAGCGTTGGAATTACGCCTGAGAAATCATGGGGACTTCCGGTGATGCCAGCGCCGTTTCCCGCTGCCAGTGCGAAACTGGCAATACCGGCTGTCAACAATACAGCCAGTGTGAGAATGAGAAGCTTTTTCATTCTTTTTCACCTCCTTTTTAATTTTTTATTATACGATGGCAGCATGGCAGTCTTGCTCCATGAGACCCGATGCTTTCCGTGCCTGCCTTTCAACAGGTTTGGCTTTTACATCGTATCTGCATAGAGTAAGAGCAAAAGACATGCCAACAATAAAACATATAAAATACAGATAGTTACTGGCTTGTTGATGATTATTTTAATGCCAAAATGGCATTGTTTTATTGCCATTATGGCATTAATGTATGTAAGTGTTAATATTTATAGACATTTTCAGGGAAGTTGAGCAGTCACTCGTGACAAGCATTAGGGAAATAATAGAATATATTAGTTATTAAGATAACTTATAGCATAATTAATTGCAAATGTACTGTAAAATAACTTTGCAGTAAAACAGCGGGTAATTCCGTCATTATTGCTGTTTTTTAGTATCAGAGGAATGTTTCCAATCTTATGCGGACGTTTAAATATATCTCATTATTTGACCCTGCAGGATCTGATTCTGCCAGGTGTCATTGTTGAAGGTGCAGTTTTCCCTTTTTTGAACTGAACAACGTTTTTATTGTCATCTCAAGGGTTTCAAGGTCAATGGGCTTGGAAAGCCATACATCAGCACCTTTTGTCATTGCTTCACGGGCTTTTTCAGCGGAAGATACCGCAGTCATGACGATAATAATGATGTCCCGGTTCTGGACACGTATCCTTTCTATCAATTCTGTTCCTTCCATTTCAGGCATCTCAATATCACTGAGAATGATCCCAATATCAGAGCATGTATTAAACTTCGCGATTGCTTCCCTGCCGTTACGTGCGCGATACGTTGTATATTCACGGGAAAGGTACTTTGACAGACTGTCCAGGGTAGCGTGATCATCATCCACAATCAAAAGACCGGATTTTACCGACATGTATGAAACGTCCTTTTCTTTACCAGATATTCATTTAACGCACGTACGCGTGCATGGGTAATAATTGAGATCTGCAATTGATATGCCAGACACAGGACATTGAAATATATGGCTTTTCAGGAAAAGGTATAATTTTCCCTGTCACATTGGCATGATGGTTTGTCATTGTGACATAAGAATGCAGGGTTGATACTGCTTCATGTCCGGGGAACTTCACTTTTGGCCCGATTCATTGTAAGATAAGAAAAGTCATTATAATTTAACGGGACGGATGCATACTCCCTGCTGCAGCAATTTCTTAAACAGAAATAAGAAGACAGGAGAGAATTACATCATTTCTCCCAAGGAGAACAGGATGGGACGAACAATAACGATAGTGAGTATGATCGCACTGTTATGCGGGTTCCTTACCGCATGTATGGAAACACATGAGATAAAGGGAGAAACGGTTGAATACGCAGTCGATGGTTTGACCTTAAAGGGATATGTTGCCTATGACGCGGCCAGACGAGGCAGGCGACCGGGGGTCCTTGTCGTGCATGAATGGTGGGGGCAAAATGCCCATGTACGAAAACGGGCCGACATGCTCGCTGAACTGGGGTACACAGCGCTTGTAGCAGATATGTACGGCGGCGGCAAGCAGGCAAATACCAGTGAGGAGGCTGCGGATTTTGCCAGGGAAATAACGGAAAACCCTGATACACGGCGGGACCGGTTTATGGCTGCATTGAGTTTCCTCAGGCAGCACGAGCAGGTTGATCCCGGCCGGATTGCTGCGATAGGGTACAGCCTTGGGGGAAATATCGTACTCCAGATGGCCCTTGACGGGGCTGATCTTAACGGGGTTGTCAGCTTTTACGGAGGAATGCTTGTCAACATTCCGCC
>JBFKMY010000061.1:0-10147 GCA_041629615.1 Thermodesulfovibrionia bacterium
CATTCACTTTTTCAGTGCATCATGCTGAACTTCTTCGCTGAAATACAGAAAATCCTGGGCTCCGGGCACGCCTGTCTCATGACACGCGACATAGTATAATATAATTATTTTAAAAGAATATAGAGAGCCCCGAGACCTCCGTCACACTGGCGTGCGGTAACAAAGGCAAGAACATATTTTCTGTAGCGGCCCGAAAGCCATTTAATTACGGAATCTTTCAGCACAGGGCCATGAGGAGAGCTAAGCCCCCTGCCGTGAACAATCCTGATGCAGCGATATGACCTCTTAAGGGCATTCCCTATGAACCTTTCGACTTCTTTTTCCGCTTCCTCAACAACCAAACCATGCAGGTCAAGACAGTCCTGAACAGAGTATCTCCCTTCATGAAGGCTGCCGATAATGTCCTCCCGGTAGTCCCGATCAATCCATTCCACGTACTCCTGCGTGTCAGAGAGGGTGAGGGGTATCCGGCCGTTGACAGTATCTAATAGCTCCTGGATGTCTTCATTATTCCCGGGTTTATTTGAAGGGTACACATCAGGTTTATTATAGACAGGGATACTTCTGAATTCCTCTATCTCCTGAACGTCTTTCATCCTCGAGCGAAAAAGCTCTTCATCACTGCGGGGAGGGCCCTCTTCAACAGCAACCTGTTTAAAGACCGCTTTGGCCCTTCTGCGCCTGATTATTTTTTTCAGGTCTTTAAAAGAACCGGTTACCATTGTATCAGAAACGCGCTTCCTGGTGCCCATGGTGCTCACTCCTGAGTTCATTATAACAAAATCCCGCTGTATAAAATCATGCGTATTCTCCGGCCCTGAATTCCTGCCGGGTGATGGCAATGGGAACATTCAGCTTTTCCGTTCGAAGAACTTCGCCGCAACGAGGACAAAGACAATTGAAAGAATGAAGATGACCACCATATCGGTCCCCAGACTGAAATCAGCGCTCATCGGGCCTTCTTCGAGGGGAAAGATGACATTTTTTAATGCGTCCACGCCATAGGTGAGGGGATTGAGTTTGGTTAATACAGCCAGTGCGCCGGGTAAAAGCTTCACAGGATACATGGCCCCGGAAAGGAAAAACATGGGCATGACAATAAAATTCATGATCACACTGAAACTTTCATAGCTGTCATAAAATGTGGCGAGCACAATGCCAAAGGTTGATATACAGAATGACAGGGCCAGGGCAATAACAAGCACCTCAATTATCTGCAGCGGACCGAGTCTGAATCCGAGGAGAGGAAAGAGCATGAGCACTATCGCAGCCTGCAGCGTCGATACAACGGTACCGCTTAATCCCTTTCCTATGACAATCGACAGTCTTGAAACAGGCGCAGCAAGAATTTCCTTGAAAAAACCAAACTCCTTGTCCCAGATAATTGATATGGACGAGAAAATCGAACTGAACAGGATCGTCATTCCCAGTATGCCGGGGAATATAAACTGGGTATAGGGCATGCCTGCGTCAGGACTTACAAGCCTGCTCATACCAGCGCCGACGAGAAAAAGCCATAAGAGGGGGCGTGCTATGGCAGAAACCAGCCTGCTCTTCTCCCGAATAAACTTTTTAAATTCTCTTGCTACGAGAACATATATTGCGTTCAGTTCCATACGTAAACCTGCTCCCGGTCAGCGAGGGCCCGCAGCTGACATCAACGCCTTCTCCTGTAGGCCCTTACTTCCTCCTTGATCGTGCTCATCCCCGAGATCTCTTCATCCCTTATGGCCTTGCCGGTCAATTTCAGGAACACATCGTTGAGCGTCGGTCTCTGCAATGTTACGGATATGACCATATCTGCCAGCCCGCGAATGAGTTCAGGAATGCAGGAATCCCCTTTGTTTGATGTTAAATAAAGTACGCCGTCCTTTTCCTCTGCATCAATGGCGAAAAGCTTTTTAATCTCCTGCCTGGCCCATTTATTATCTCTGGTTTTTAGTGATATGACGTCTCCGCCCACTGTTTTTTTCAATTCCTCCGGGCTGCCCTCCGCAATTATTTTCCCATTGTCGATAATGGCTATTTTGTTACACACCTCAGCCTCTTCCATATAATGGGTTGTCATAAAGATCGTGACATTGTGCTTTCTGGGCATCTCCGTAATAAATTCCCAGAGGTTGGCCCTTGATTGCGGGTCCAGACCGAGAGTCGGTTCATCAAGGAAAAGGACCCTGGGCCGGTGTATAAGTCCTCTCGCCACCTCCAGCCTTCGCTTCATACCGCCGGAATATTTCTTTACGAGGTCGTCTTTTCTGTCAGAGAGTTCAACGAACGCCAGGGCATCATGGACACGGGGTTTTATGTCGGCCTTTTTCACCCCGTAAAGGTAAGCGTGAAAGACAAGGTTTTCATAGGCGGTAAGGTCCTTGTCCAGCGTGGTGTCCTGAAATACAATCCCGATAGATTTTCTTACTTCCGAAGACTTCCTTTCACAATCATACCCATTAATGAAAGCCTTCCCGGATGTCGCTGAAAGGAGCGTGCACAAAACATTTATTGTGGTCGTCTTTCCCGCGCCGTTCGGCCCCAGAAAGCCGAATATCGTCCCTTCTTCAACTTCAAATGATATTCCGTCTACCGCGGCAATTCCGCCGTAATGCTTGACCAGGTTCTCTACTTTGATTATTGGCATATTAACTATTCAGGGGCGTTGTCCCCTGCCAGAGGGTGAGCAGATCTTATGTGTAATTTTCCATGTAAACTAAAATGTAAACGAAAACACTATTAAATGCAACAGGTGCGATTGAACTGACCGCTGTTTATATGATAGAATTCAGCCCAGCAATTAATTCCATAAACGCATGAATGTTTCAGTCAAAAATATAAGCGAATCGGCTATTCCCTGTGATGCCCTGATACTGCCCGTACTGGAAGAGAGAGGAAAAGCTCAATACGCTGATATAAATAAAGCCCTGAAGGGACTGCTGGAGCGGCTTATATCTTCGAAAGAATTTTCCGGGAAACATAACGAAACATCTCTGGTCCATACCAATGGCGTAATAGGGCCCGACAGGGTCCTTATGATCGGTCTCGGCAAAGGGAAAGAAATCACGCAGGACAGGCTGCGACAGTCAGGAGGAAAGGCTGCTTCCTTTCTCGGCACACTGAACATCCGGAGTGTATCGCTCTCTTCGCGTCTGATTTCATCTTTAAAACTCATGCCGACCGATTTTCTTGAAGGTGCCATGCTGAGCAGCTATCGATTTGAGAAATACAAAAAAGCAGAAAATAACAGTCAATTTAAAACCTTCACCATACTTTCGGGAAAAGACCTGGGCAGACAATTAAAATGGACGAAGACAGTATCAGCGGCAGTATCCCTGGCACGGGACCTGGTAAACACCCCGTCGAATGACATGACTCCCGCGGAACTGGTAAAAGCCGCACGTTCCCTTAAGAATGTTTCCCTTAAGGTGATCGAACGAAGAGAGGCGGAAAGGCTGGGTATGGGTGCCTATCTTTCGGTTGCAAAGGGCTCAGCCGAACCTCCGAAGTTTATAGTTCTTACGTACAAAAAGAATAACCGTGCGCCCCTCGCGCTCATCGGCAAGGCAATCACATTCGACAGCGGCGGTCTTTCTCTCAAGCCCGGCCAGGGCATGGAAAAAATGAAATACGATATGGCAGGAGGCGCAGCAGTTCTCGGGGTGATGAAGGCAGTATCTGAATTGAATCTCCCGCTGCACATCATTGCTGTTCTTCCGGCAACGGAAAATCTTCCGGGGGGCACTGCTTCAAAACCCGGTGATGTGGTCAAAACCATTGAGGGCAAAACCATTGAAATTATCAGTACTGATGCGGAAGGAAGGCTTGTGCTCGCTGATGCAATCGGCTATGTGAAAAAGCACAAACCGTCAGCCATTATTGATATCGCTACGCTTACCGGTGCCTGTTCCATAGCGCTTGGCAGTGAAGCAATGGCAATGATGGGAAACAGTGACGCCCTGATGAGAAAAATAGAAAAGGCCTCAGAAGAAACGGCCGAGAAGGTCTGGCAAATGCCCCTTTTTGATGAATATAAAGAGTACATCAAAAGCGATATTGCCGACCTGAAGAACTCTGGAGGCAGGAGCGGATCCCTTGTCAGTTCAGGCTATTTTCTCAAGGAATTCAGCGGCAACGTTCCCTGGATCCATCTGGATATTGCCGGCACAGCATGGACTGATAAAGACAGGCCGTATATTCCGCAGGGTGCAACCGGTGTCGGTGTCAGGCTGCTCCTGAATTTTCTGAATTCACTATGACTTTGTTCCCTCAGGCAATTCTCCCCTCCCATCATGCCCTTGGGTACGTTATTTATCTTTTTTGTTTTCCTTCAGGGAATCATGCAAATAGGTAATCAGTTTATTTTCCATATATCCCCGTGACTGGCACGCTGCCCATCCTATAAACGTTCTATACCGCCACAGTGATGCCCTGTAGGCTGCATCGATATCAACGGAGGTCGTATTTTCGTCCTCCTCTTTAATGTAAACCTTAAACATGCCGAGTATCTCGTGGTACACATATAATCCTCCAAGAGTACCGCAATCGCAATAATCGGACCGGTACTGGAACCCCTCATAGGGGACCTTCGTCTCATCAGCTTCGATCATTCCCGTATTGTCGTCCGCTGTTTTAACCGGTATGTTTTCTTTAACAAAGAACTCCTTAACGGATTCCACGAGCACCACATACTCTGCATTAAAGGTGCTCCGGGACTGAACATCATGTATCAACGGAGGAACGGTTGCACACCCTGTGAGAGATAACACCACTGCAGCCATTAATAATCTTTTCATTGTCATGTCTTCTTCCCGATTATTTCTTTTGTCATTGCTCCACCCCCGGCTTTCTTTAATCAATGACTGTTATTAATACTAACGGAGCATTTTCAGTCCTGCTTTACTATGTTTTGTGTTCACCGGCAATATCTTCCTCTGGAACCCCTATCGCCTCCCTGGTCATCTTCTCTGCTGCTGCAAATACTGCCCTCTTTTCTTCTTCAGTCCTTGCCTCAATATAAAACCTCACCTTCGGCTCTGTACCGGAGGGGCGAATCATGAGCCATGAACCGTCGTCAAAGACAAGTTTTGTCCCGTCCACGGTAATGACCTCCCTGACAGTTTTGAGACCCCCGTTAATGTCAACGGTGCTCCCCTCTTTATAGTGCTCCCGAATTGAAGAAAGCCTCCTGATCAGAGGTTCACCGGCAAGACTTCTGTCCACGTCAATGCCTGAACGGTCAGGATAATAGTATCCGTACTCGTCCATAATGTCTTTCAGATAGCGGCTTATATTCTTGCCTGTAGTTGCCATCATCTCTATGGCGAGAAGGACACCGAACAGGGCGTCCTTTTCCAGCGTATGGTTGAATCCGGATATCCCGTCCGACTCTTCAAAGCAGACAATCGCCCTTTCCCGGGCATCCCTTGCCATATAGGGCCTGAAATTCTTAAACCCGACCATGGTCTCCCTGACCGGTATCTTTAATTTTTTTGCGATTGCATTAACAAGATTGCTGGTCCCTACTGATTTTGCGGCTATACCTGAAAAGCCCTTGTACACATGTAAAAAATGCAGGGCCATTGCACCAAAGTAATTCATGGGAATGTGCATGGTATCATCGGCATGACGTATGCGGTCACCATCGGGATCAAGGATAACACCAAGCTTGTATTCAGCATCCCTGTTTCTGAGGACCTTTCCCATTTCTTCCATATTTTTATCGGAAGGCTCGGGAGGGACCCCCCCGAAGAGATAATCGTCCTCAGTCCTGAGGTAGCATATCTTGTCGCTATTCCCGATTATCTTCTGAATTCTTCCTCTCGAGGCGCCGTGGACATTATCAATACATATAATGCAGTCTCCGCTTTCAACAAAAGAGCGGATTTTATCAATGTCCAGCGTCTTCCGTTCCGTTATGTATCTGATATAAAGCCCGGTCAGATCAGCACGTTCAATGGATTCAGGCTGCACTGAGTCAATAACATGCAGTCCACCCATCATTTCATTCGCTATTCTTTCAATCTGCGTGGTAATTTCAGGACCGGCCGGTCCGCCGTCAGAAGGGTTAAACTTAAAACCGCCGTAATTTGCCGGATTATGGGACGGCGTCAGATTGATTGAACAGGCAGCACGGAGCATTTCGACAGCAGCTGAAAATTCCGGGGTAGTTGCCTCTCCGGCATACCATGTCCTGATTCCCTCTTTTTGGAGAAGGCCGAGAGCTTCCCTGGCGAATTCAGGACCGAGAAACCGGTTATCATGCCCTACGATCACGCCCCTGCGCCTGATCTCATCGAAATCTTTTACCCCCATTGCCTCCATTACAGAGGGATCGCTTTCCTTGAACATCCGGACAATGGCTGAAGTTACCACCCTTACATTATTGAACGTATAATCTGTGCCGATTTCCCCCCGCCACCCGGATGTCCCGAATACCACGTTTGTCGGGGCGGTGTTTTCACGTGCGAACTTTTCGACAGATGACAGCAGTGCCCTGTTTTTACTAACATCCGATAAAATTGCCTCCCAACAGGAAGAGGCATTTTTAAATCCCTGCGACATTACTCCTCCCTGAGTATTAAGATGATCACAATTATATATTATATATCAATTATAAATTGTCTTCATTATGAGCAATAAGTTAATATGAAAATCATGATTATTTCAGTTATCGGCGCTGGGTCCTGCAGTAAAGAAATTTACGCTCTTGCAGAAGAAGCGGGCAAACTGATAGCACTGAACGGCGCTATTCTTGTTACGGGCGGACTCGGCGGCGTCATGGAGGCCGCATCTAAAGGGGCCCGGGAAGCCGGGGGCATCACCGTCGGCATCCTCCCCGGGTTCAGCAAGGACGAAGCAAACAGCTATGTCGACATTCCGATAACAACAGGGCTCAGCCATGCACGGAATGTCATTGTAGCGCGCTCGGCAGATGCGCTGATTGCAATTGCAGGGGAATACGGCACGCTTTCGGAAATAGCCATCGCCCTAAAGCTCGGCAAACCTGTAATCGGAATAAAAACGTGGGATTCTGTGGACGGAATCATTCATGTGCAGACTCCTTCGGAAGCAATAAAGAAAATAGCGGAGTTTATTTAGTGTCTGTCCATAACCTATGACTTTTATAAGCTGAACCCGTGCCGTCATTTACCCTGTGAATACGCATAGTCATTATAGGCCATCAGTGTCAGGATCGTCGATATTCTGACACGCCTTTGAAATACCTTCGGCAGTATTTTCAGGATAAACCCTGACCTCCTGAAATTGGTTGAGGCAAGAAGTGTACAGAGCCTGATGGCAAAGAGCGCGCGGTATTTAAACCCTATGGGATCCACCTCGTTTGAATGCCTCCAGAAGTCGATCTTCCAGTAATATGCAATTTTTTCATAGATTGCATCAAACGAATAGATGGCCCTTATCACTCTTTTGTGTCCATCCAGCAATTCACCGGGGGTCATCCGCGCCGGGGCAAAAACAACACTTCTTGCATCATAGTGATCCCAGTCCCTGTGGAGTATCCTGCCCTCATCCTCGAGACGTTTGAAAAGCTTCGTTCCCGGAAAGGGTGTCAGGATATTGATCAAAGGCATCAGCAGGTTTGTCTCCTGGATGAAATCAATCAGCTCGCTAAAGGAGTCACGGGTATCAAAATCATACCCGAGGATAAACGACCCGTGAACGAGTATCCCGTATGACTGTATTTTACTGATTGCTTCTTTATAGTCATGTCTGAGATTGACCCCCTTGTCCATTCTGGAAAGATTTTCCCTTGAAACTGACTCAAGCCCTATTAAAATAGAGCCGCACCCGCTGTCTTTCATTAACCTGAGGAGTTCATCTTCCTTTGCTATATTTATTGACGCCTGACATGACCAGTTGAGATCATGCTCCTTTAATGCGAGAAACAACTCCTTAGCATATTTCCTGTTTGCAATAATATTATCGTCGGCAAAGAATATTGACCTTTTTTTATATCTTGCATCCGTTCCCGCAAGATCTTTTATTTCATTCACCACATGGGGAATTGTCCTGCTTCTGATGACGCGTCCGTCAAAGGCATGGACAGAGCAGAATTCACAGTAAAACGGGCAGCCCTTTGTAGTTTGCACAATATCCGAAAAATATCTGTCCCGGGACAAAGATGCCCTCCCCGGAACAGGAAAGGCCGTTAAATCGGCCTTCTTCTCCGCTTTGTACACCCTTTTAAGACCTCCATTTTCTGAATCAGTCAAAAGACGGTGCCATACCTCCTCCGCCTCGCCGACAACGACGGAATCACTGTGCTGGAGGGCCTCTTCACTGCACATTGACGGATGTATTCCGCCGAGTACAGTCCTGACCCCCCTCTGCCGGAATGATTCAGATATTTTATATGCCCTTTTTGCAAACATAGTCCTTACGCTGATCGCGGCAATATCAGGGCCCCATGCATAGTCGATGTCTTCAATGTTCTCATCAAACACCCGAATTTCATGTCCGGGAGGCGTAAGAGATACTAGTGTGGGAACAGCCAGCAGGTATGAGAAGTATTTTCTTGAGAGTAAAAACTTCGAAAAGAATGAATAATCGTAGAAGCTCTTTCCCGTTACGGAAGTGTTCTTTGGAATAATAAAAGCTATTTTCATAGGACTACGAAAAAAGGGGCCGAACATCCCAGAATTCAAGTGGTTATTGTTTTACATCATTTCACTTGAACCCTTGGCCCCTCGACCCCTTGAACCATTGTTCTTACTGTTTTCCGGACTGCTTCTGAATATACTTGAAGAAATCGCCTTTCGTAGATAAGACGAACCAGTCTTTCTCCGACAGCGTTGTTTTATAGGTTTCCATTGTCTTTATAAAACCGAAGAATTCGCGGGAGTCCTGATTCTGGTCATATGCGCCGGCATAAACGGTCGTTGCTTCGGCATCAGCCTTTCCTATGATCTCCTGCGCCGTCTTATAGGCCTCGGACTGGATCTTCTTTAATTCACGCTCCTTGTCCCCGAAGATTCTGGAGGCCTCGCCCTGTCCTTCGGAACGGAACTTGTCTGCAATACGTTTACGCTCTGTTATCATCCTCTCGAATATCTTCTGCTGGACTTCCTCGACATAATTAATCCGCTTCAGTCTCAGGTCGAGCAGCTCAATCCCGAGTTCGAGTGTACGGGGGGCAGCAGCTTCAATAATAGAACGGGTTATTTTTTCTCTTCCATATTTTATCTTGGCAAGACCCGGCATCTCTTCGCCGGCTACAAACTCTTCACTCGACAATTGTTCGCGGTTGGTGGAACGGACCAGTTCAAGGATTACATGTTTTGCAATTGCATTCCGCGTCTCACCGTCAAGGATATCATCCAGCCGTGACTGGGCACCCCGTTCATCACGCACACGCTGAAAAAACAGCAGAGGATCCAGTATCCTCCAGCGGGCATAAGTATCGACCCAGATAAACCGTTTATCCTTCGTCGGGATCTGATTGGGAGAACCGTCCCATTCCAGAAATCGTCTGTCAAAGAAATTTGCCTGCTGGATAACGGGTATCTTGAATTTAATGCCGGGAGTGACAATGGGATCACCGACAGGCTTGCCGAACTGGGTAATAATGACCTGCTCAGTTTCCTGTACAATAAACGCCGACGATACCACAATAATAAATACAATAAATATAAAGAGAACAATTATTAATGGCTTTGCCTTATTCATTGCGCACCTCCCTTGTCAAACTGGAACAAAGGCAAAATCCCGGTCGCCTCCTCATCGGTGATGAGCTTTCTCCCTACATTCTGCATCACGTCATTCATGGTCTCAAGATATATACGCTGCCGCGTCACCTCTCTGGCCTTGGAATACTCTTTAAAAACAGCATTGAACCGTGATGCTTCGCCGCGCGCCTTATTGACCCTTTCAAGGGCATAGCCTTTTGCTTCCTCAATTGTTCGCAGGGCCTCACCTTTCGCCTTGGGGATCACCTTGTTATATTCAGACTTGGCCTGATTTATTAATTTTTCCTTTTCCTGCTGCGCCTCGTTGACCTCGTTAAAGGCAGGTTTTACAAGTTCAGGAGGATTTACATCCTGCAGCACTACCTGATCCACTTTTATCCCGAGTTCATACTGGTCGCATAAATCCTGAAGCATGACAGTAACGGTCGTGGCAACATCCTGGCGCCCGACGG
>JBFKMY010000062.1:0-10136 GCA_041629615.1 Thermodesulfovibrionia bacterium
AGGAACAAATAAAAATCTCTCAATGATACCGGTTCCTTTTCTCATAGGCATGGAAAAATTTCATGAAAAATACTGGACGTTTAATGAGAATTCCGGCTACTTTCAGGGAATATATCAGTGGGAATCAAATGAATCAGCTGAAAATTACCCAGACTCCTTTATTTATAAGTTAATGACAAAGAGAGCTGATCCGGGAACTTTATCATACGAGATCATACCAGATACTAATATATCTGAATATATTGAGAAACTTACATCAGATAAACCATGATGACGTCTGCAGCAATGCGTTATGAGGAGTTGTCCTATCTCAGCAACCCATGTACTCATCATATATATCTGCAATCCTCAATATACGAAGCTGTCCAAATGCGTCATAAGTCGGTAAAGTCATCGAGAGCCAGACTCAATAGAAGCAACTGTAAACCATTCATTAAGTGTTAACCCGTTACCACCCGAACAAGGCGGTAACAGTCAAAGTCGCATGGTAGCTGTCGAAGTGGATGAATTCTGGGACGCTATAATAAGGATGTATTGTGAAAAAGTAAAAGGGGTTACAAATGCGTAACCCCTTGAATTTGCTGGCGTCCCCAAGGGGATTTGAACCCCTGTTACCGGCGTGAAAGGCCGATGTCCTAGGCCAGGCTAGACGATGGGGACATATGGTGAGCCGCGTTGGATTCGAACCAACGACCCACGCCTTAAAAGGGCGTTGCTCTACCAGCTGAGCTAGCGGCCCAATTTTTGGGCACTGTAGTATAACAGAATTTTATAATAAAAAAACAGCACCACGCGAAATCGGCGCTGTATGCCCGTGAGTACATAATGCTATGAATTTATTTCAAATGATCATCGTTTTCCAGAGCTGATGGCTGATGGCTGAGAGCTGATGGCTATCCTAATACGCCTCAGCAGTCCACATCTCTTTTTCAAACCTGAGGACCTTGTTTCTGCCCGCCTCTTTTGCCTTATAGAGCGCTATGTCCGCGTATTTAACGGCTTCCCAGAAATTTTGCGTGTCTTTGGGAAATTCGCAGTACCCAATACTGATCGTCTTTTGAATGACCTGCCCTGACGTCTTGATTTTCGTTGCCGCAATCTTTATCCTGATCCTCTCGGCAACTTCCTCTGCATCTCCGGGTTTTGCTTCGTGAACGACCACGAGAAACTCTTCCCCGCCAAACCGGATCACTAAATCAGCCGATCGTGCACTTTTTGTTATAACATGTGTTGTCTCTTTGAGCACAGCATCACCGGTGTCATGTCCGTATTTATCGTTGACTTCCTTAAAGAAGTCGAGGTCACACATCAACAGCCCGATCTGCCCGCCATTCCGCATGATGCCCGCTATTAATGTATCAACATACTCTTCCAGAAATCTCCTGTTGTAGAGGCCTGTCATCTGGTCCCGGATAGAAGACTCCTTTAACGCCCCTGTCAGGCGTTTTGCTTCAATGACTGCTGATGATTCCTTGATATACTGTTCCGCTTTGAGAATTTGCCTTTCAATGCAGGTCGCATTAAGAATCGGCGTCGGCCTCTCATTCCCTTTATTGCTGAATTTATCAAATTGAAACTGCACCACCCCGCCGATACTGCCGCCAACGATCATCGGAATACAGACATGGAACTTCTCCGGTGAGAGCAGATACTGTTTGCATATGTCGGGATAGGGAATGGACGAAACAGCGTGTCCTGTCTTTTTTGCCCTGCATGCATTGCCGTCTAATAATATCTCTTTGTTGCAGCATATCTCTTCACGGGAATGGGGGGTGTGAATAAGTTCCATGGTTTTCTTTCTGTCGGTTGCTTCAAAGATCGTAAAATCATCCAGGCCAAGATGCTCGTAAAAGACTTTTGCCAGACGGGAATACACATCTTCAAGACTTTCATCTTCCTCAATGATTTTCTTGAAGGTATTCATATCATGGATTGTCTGCATAAGCATATTGAAGTTAATGGAAAGCTCGGCAATCTCGTCTTTTGATCCTACGCTGATCTGCCGGGTAAGGTCTACTTCGCCTTCGGTCAATCCCTTTATCTGTTCGGTGATGGCCTTTATCGGCTTTGTCATTGAGGTCTTGAGAAAATAACTGAAAAGGGTTACCAGTGCTATGGCGAGAACCCCTATAACAATAAACAGGATCATTGAAAGACGCAAAACGGTATTAATCCGCTCTGTAAATATTTTCTGCAGTTCCGCTATGCTTGATGTAAGTTTCCCAAGGACCGTGACCGCCTGCACTGTGAGCATGTCATACTCTTTGAGTTTTTCCATAAAAAGAGCTTTCTCTTCCGGGGCAATTTCACTGCCTTTGAGTCCTGATACTTTTATAGAGGTCAGTTCATCCAGCAGGCTGCTCAGGGACTGACTTTTCAGGATTACTTCCTTTACATATTGTTCGCTCAGCCTGCTTTTGACGGGGATGACATAAAATTCCGCAATCAGCTCGCCGGTAAGGTCTGAATAATCCTTGATTGTTCCCCCTTCGAGGAGCGCATTAAGCGTTGCCGTGACATGACCGAAGAGGTCTTTTGCCCTCTGATAGTTTTCATTGACAATCCCGACATTATCATGAATTACTATGTTATGGACGGACACATTTGCTCCCCGGATCTTGATCACCAGCTTCTGGCTCGCCTGCATGTGGGGGACTATCTGCTCCGTGAGTGCTTTGGATGCATCATTTACATAGGTAACCGCCCCAAAACCAATCAGGGCAATGATGATAAACCATCCTATTCCGCCGCCGGCAAAAATGAGCAGTTTCTTCCCGATGGGGATATCGGTAAAGGTTATGAAATCAACGAACCTCTTTAGTGCCTTATGCATCACACTGCCGCCAAATTTGTACATCACGCGTACTCCTGTATATATTTGCTTTTATCTCGGCTTTTATTGATTAATTCTTTAGATGCCGCTGAGCGGGCAGGGGGACGGCAATAATGCAGGCTCTCCTGAGTGATAACCCGGGCGTGACGGCCCGGGATGGCGTGTTACGACAGGTCCCGTTTTTTTGTTTTTTCTATCGGATTTTTTACGATTATAACTTCGTCTCTCCTCTGTCCTGTAGAGATAATATCTATGTTTACATTTAATGTTTCGCTTATGTAATCAATATATGCCCTCGCCTGTCCGGGCAGGTCTTTCAGCCTTTTTACTCCTTTTGTGCTCCTGCCCCAGCCATCGAGTACTTTATACACAGGCTCACATTCTTCCAGTACATTGACCTGCTGGGGAAATTCGCTCAACCTGCAGGCCCTGCCCTTTTTGCTGCAGCTGCAGCTGTTGGTCCGGTCCCTGTACCTGTAGGCAACACATACTTTTATTTTATCGAGCCCGTCAAGTACATCAAGCTTTGTCAAAGCAAGTCCTGTAAAACCGTTTATTCTGACCGAATGCCGAAGACTCACGGCATCCAGCCATCCGCACCTTCTGGCCCGGCCCGTTGTTGCTCCGTATTCACCGCCCTTGAGCCGGAGGTCCTTTCCAAGTCTGTCCTTTAACTCGGTAGGAAAGGGGCCGCTTCCCACGCGAGTTGTATACGCCTTCACAATCCCTGTAATTCCATCGAGGCTTCCGGGGCTGACACCCAGCCCTGTACAGACCCCGCCTGCACAGGCATTGGAAGATGTAACAAAGGGATATGTCCCGTGGTCTATATCCAGCAGGGTGCCCTGCGCGCCTTCAAATAATACGTTCCTGCCCTTTTCAATCAGATTGTTTACAAGCACAACAGTGTCTGTTATCAAGGGAGCGAGATATTCCGCATATCTCATGTATTCATCGTATACGGTATTCAGGCGTATTTTTCCGGTCCTGTATTTATGGGAAAGAAGAAAGTTTATGTCAGAAAGATTTACCCTGAGTTTTTCCCTGAACCCTTTACTGTCCAGGAGATCGATCATCCTGATCCCTGCCCGTGACATCTTGTCAACATATGCCGGGCCTATCCCCCTGCCGGTTGTGCCTATTTTCTTTTTCCCCTTTGCCCGTTCGTGCATGCTGTCCAGTACATTGTGATAGGGCATGATGACATGGGCACGTCCGCTTATAGAGAGATTCTTTCCAATGCTTATTTTCCTGGCCTTCAGGCCCTCCATTTCCTCTATGAGCGCCCTGGGGTCGATAACCACTCCATTGCCGATAATGCAGGTCTTGCCCCTGTGAAGTATCCCGGAAGGAATAAGGTGCAGTATGAACTGTTCGTCTTTTATTATGACGGTATGCCCGGCATTGTGCCCTCCCTGATACCGTGCTACAACGTCCGCGCCTTCAGTCAACAGGTCGACAATTTTACCTTTTCCCTCGTCACCCCACTGGGCGCCGACTACTACGATATTCGCCATTATTTACTCCTCTTCATAAAATACCCTCAGGATCGGGGAAGTGATTACAAAACGAACCCTCTCCCTTTCACTGTTACATTGTCACATGTGCTTTCTCATGTTTATACGGGCAGATAAATCTGATTTACCGAAAGGACATTGGGCAGTTTCCTGATCCGGGAAAGGACCTCTTTAGACACATTTGTATCTACGCTGAACACGGAGATGGCCCTGCCCCCCCGGCTCGCCCGTCCAAAGTGCATCCTTGCAATATTGATTTTGTTATTACCAAGCAGCGTCCCTATACTGCCGATGACACCCGGTTTGTCATTATTTGCCATCACGAGCAGCTCGCCTTCAGGAATTATTTCTACTGCAAAATTGTTTACGGATATTATTCTCGGGTCTTTTTTCCCGTGGAGGATTCCCGATACTGAGCTCTCTTTTTTCCCGGACCGCACCTTCACCACGATCATATTGTGATAGTCGCCGGCATCATCGGTGGTAATTTCTTTTACTTCAATGCCTCTTTCTTTAGCTATCAGGGGGGCATTGATAAAATTAACCGTTTCCCTGAGGATCGGGGTCAGGATACCCTTCAGTACCGCAATCGTCATCGGCTCAAGATCAAGCCCGGCTACCGTTCCTTTATATTCAATGATTATTTCTTTCATGCTTCCATCAAAATTCTGTGCAATAAACCCCCCGAGCCTCTCTGCGAGGTTGATATACGGCTGCAGAACAGGGAGAACGTCTGCTGACAGCGACGGGAAATTCACTGCATTGCGTATTGTCCCGTGTAACAGATAGTCCACGATCTGGTTTGCAACGGCAAGCGCCACATTTTCCTGGGCGTCTTCTGTTGATGCACCGAGATGCGGGGTGCAGATAAAGTTGTCCAGTTCAAAAAGCGGCGATGCCCCGGGCGGTTCCTGTGTATAGACATCAAGCGCTGCAGCGGCAATTTTTCCCGTTTTCAGCGCTTTATACAGTGCCTCTTCATCAACGACCCCGCCCCTTGACGCGTTTATTATCATGACGCCCTTTTTCATTTTTTCGATATTTTTTCCGCTGATCAGGTTCTTTGTTTCCGGTGTCAGGGGAATATGGCTGGTAATAACATCCGCGTTTTTAAATAACTCGTTCAGTTCAACGACACTGACTCCAAGGGTCTGGGCCTTTTCCTCACTGAGATAGGGATCATAGGTAATGACTTTCATTCCCATCCCCTGTGCCATTTTTGCAACGTGGGTGCCTATATTGCCCAGTCCTATTATGCCGAGTGTTTTATGGTAAAGTTCCACGCCCATAAATTTCTTCTTTTCCCACTTCCCCTCTTTCATTGATCCTGTTGCCTGGGGGATTTTTCTCGCCATGGAGAGCAGCAGTGCCATGGTGTGCTCAGCCGTTGTAATCGTATTTCCTCCCGGGGTATTCATGACCACAATGCCCTGCTTGGTCGCAGCGGCTTTATCAACATTATCAAGGCCTGATCCTGCCCTGCCTATCACTTTCAGCTTTTTAGCGGCTTTGATGAGATCAGCAGTTACTTTTGTTGCACTCCGGATGATAAGGGCGTCATATTTACCGATATCTTTTTTTAACGCTTCAGGGGTACGCCCTGTCTTTACATCCACGGTGAGGCCTGCTTTTTCAAGGATGCTCACCCCTTTTGCAGATATGTTGTCGCTTACAAGTACTTTCATTGATTGACTCTCTTTTTTCGTCCCTTTGTTGTCAGGAATTATTCTTTTCAAATGTCTCCATGAAGGAAAGAAGTGCATCCACTCCCTCTTCCGGCATTGCATTATAGATACTTGCGCGCATTCCTCCCACACTGCGGTGCCCTTTAAGGGTGACCAGTCCTGCTTCCTTTGCCTGCTCGATAAACTTCCCGTCAAGTTCCGGGTTTGCAAGGATAAACGGTACATTCATCCAGGAACGGTGTACGGGAACAACGGGGTTGCTGTAAAATTCCGATCTGTCAATGGCAGCATACAGCTTCTCGGCCTTGCGCTTATTGAGATCATACATGGCCTTGAGGCCTCCCTTTGCCTTGATCCATTCAAATACCAGCCCTGCAATATACCAGCTGTAGGTCGGCGGTGTGTTGTACATGGAGCCTGCCTTGGCATGCGTTGCATAACTGAACATTGTCGGGGTGCCAGGGACCTCCTGACCGATAAGATCTTCCCGCACAATTACGATCGTCAATCCCGCGGGCCCGATATTCTTCTGGGCACCCGCATAGATAAGACCGAACCTGCTGACATCCATGGGCCGTGACAGTATGGTGGAAGACATGTCTGCAACAAGGGGAACTTTCCCCACGTCCGGGATTGAATGAAACTCAACACCTCCTATCGTTTCGTTCGGCGTATAATGGACGTAGGCGGCATCAGGATTAAGGGACCATTCAGACCGTTGCGGAATGGCCGTAAAATGCGATGATTCACCGGACGCAGCAATATTTACCGTGCAAAAACGTCCGGCCTCTGCAATGGCCTTCTTTGACCATGATCCCGTATTAATATAGTCCGCGGTGTCCCTGCCCCTTAAAAGGTTCATCGGCACCATGGAAAACTGGCTGGATGCTCCTCCCTGAAGGAACAGCACCTTGTAATTGTCAGGGATTGCCATGATATCCCTGAGGTCCTGCTCGGATTTTTCCGCTATTGAAATAAACTCCCTGCTCCGGTGGCTCATCTCCATCACCGACATACCGCTTCCCTTCCAGTCTGTCAGCTCACGGGCTGCCTGCTTTATTACTTCCCCGGGCAGCATGGCCGGTCCTGCGCTAAAATTAAATATACGCACTCTTCCCCTGCTCTTCATTTTCTTTCTTTATGCTCACTGATTATATGCACCCTTCAGATACGACTGATTTCACTTCCTGTAAAAACCGTGTGAAAGGAGTGTGGAAAATATGTTATGAACCTCTGTCTTTTTCTTATGTATACATTGGTGCTGTTTCATTCACGGACCGGAACCTTTATCCCTGTGCCAAAGATAACACTGTCAATCCTTTTATGAAATTCCGATGCTCTTGTCTGCAGGAAATTATTCCGCTAATGCCTTTGTTTTATATAAATATACGACTCTGAAGCCTATCATTTCGACCCTGATTTGTCAAGTAGTATTCCCCGGTTTCTCACAACGTATCAAAGGGGCTTTCCTTTAATTATTCATGCTGTTACGGTGTAACTCACACTACCAACATGCATATTACTTCTTTTAGTTATTTAATATTATAATAAACATAAAGACAGACAATAGTGATAACATAAAAAAATGTTCTACACTGTTTTCTGTACACACATTCAATCATACTTCTTTTTAAAAAATGGGCCCCGGCGATAAACAGGACATAAGAAATAAAATGGAAAACCTGGACAGTGAATTAGATACATTTTTCCGGTCAGTCAGGGAGTTGAAGGAATTAAGAGACATGGTCGGGGAACTGCCGGAAAAATTACTCCAGGGCCTGACCGAACTTGAAGGGCAGAAAAAAGAGATGAAAAAATTAATGGTATCTACACAGAATCTCTTTACGGAACTTGAAGACCATGCAAAAGATATTCTCATGGACATGGAAAAGAAATCAAATGCCATGAAGGGAGAAATGAGATCAGACATTTCACACATGGACGAGGCATACAGGGAGGAGTTTGAAAGGCTCAGGAATGAACACAGGGACAGGTTCGCGGAGATCTCAAGAAAAATGAGGAGCTTTGACAAATTCGATGAAGTGTTCATCGAAGAACGCATTCAAGAGATCTTACGTGACAAGCATGCAGGCGGGAACAATCTCATATGGCTTGGCATTATTATTCTGCTGGTGTGCACAGCCATTGCTGTTGCTGCTTTTTTTCTGAGATAGAAAAATGTGGATTACTGAGGCGAAAAGGGTGTTATCCTGAGAACAACGACGCTGTTCTTCATGTTCTCCTTTGCTTCCGGAGAAAGAGACTGCGCAGGCATAAGGAGCAGACGTCCGGGATTCACCGTGTGCGAATCTGCTATATAATCGCGGACCGAAAGGGCACGTTGCGATGCAAAGAGTTTCAGGCCGTCACGGGCTATATTAATATGGAAATACATCAGTTTTTCCATCTCCTCAATGGACAGTCTTTTGGGAAACCCCAGCAGATTAGTAGGTTTTGGAAATGTTTCGGCCTTGTACGCCATGCGCAGGTATTTCTCGTAGTCATGCGTTTCTATTTCTATATCATCAACAAGTACGGGAGCAAGGCCATTTTTTACCAGTTCATTTAACTTCTGTGTTTTCAACTTTTCAGTAAAGCGATAGTGCCGTAATGCCTCTTTGTCATGCTCTTCGTCAACATATCCCGTGATCTCAATGGTTCGGTCGCTCTTTCCTTTCAGGTCATTGATCAGGGAGTCAAGTTTTTTTGCGGTTTCCCCGGTAACAGCTGATCTGCCGTAATCAAATTCCAGATAATGGTATTTTTCCCTGTTCCCGGCAGAACGTTCTGGTGCGGGGCCGTCCTGTGCAAGTTTCCTCTTTAATGCAGTCACAACCGGGGGCTCTGCCGGTCGTTCCTGTCCGGCATCGTCCTGAACGTGCTCCTTCCTCTGGGAACTTGATGCAAGAGACTCAGCAGGACGTACTGATGCGATAATATCCTGTAATGACCGCTTCTTCTGAGGAGATGTGACACGGGGCTCCGGTGGCTTTCCGGGTCCGGCGTCATCCTGAAATTCTTCCTTTTCCTGAGACGTCACTAAAACAGACTCAGCAGAACGTACGGGTGTGACAATGTCCTGCAACAGCCCATTCTGCTGAGGGGACGCTGCCGTGGGGGGGATGCCTGTGTGCGTACTTTCCAGGAGCGTCTTTAAATCAATGTGATTCCCTGAGATATCTGTTCCTGAATCAGCAGGGAATTCTGCTGCATCAGATTCCTGATCAGGCGTCTGTTCCAGCTTTTTTTTCAGCAGGTGAACCTGCAGGGAAAGCTCCTCCACCGCCTTGCGGCTTTCTTTCATCTTGCTGACTATTTCGTTATTATTTTCTCCGCCCCAGAGGCCATACCCGATGATGAGGCCGCCTGCTATTGATGATATGATTACCGCCAATAATTCCTTTTTGCTGTTCATCGTTGTTTCACGTATATGAACGTACTGCGCAGTTTCAGGATTCCCGATCTACAGACCGGGGGATGACCGCATGCGCTCCCCCTGTGCACGCTGAGGGGAGTTCATTTTTCAAAACAATGATAGTATACTTTTATTTTAACAGATTATTGAACGCGATACATGTCATGAAAGCACAATATACCGGGGCACTCCATAACATATACACCGTCAATCTTGGCGTGAAAAAACATGAACGCGTTCTTGTCTTTTCCGACAGCGCCAACAGGGACCTGCATACTATCGCAAAAGAGGTTACTGAGGCAGGAAAGGAACATGCACACATGGTCACCTTTTTCCAATCTGAACCGACCGGATGTCATGGAGTGGAGCCCCCGTATGATTTGTGGGCAGAGGCATTTGGCAACAGGACCTGTGAAGAACTCAGGAGAAAGAATTTATTCACACCGATGGGCGCAAAAAAGGTAACAAAACAGCAGCTGAAAAAAATTGAAGAAATTATCAGGCGGCATAAAGAAGACGCAGTAAATGTTATTATCGCGCTTTCCTATTATTCAACCAGCCATACCCGGTTCAGGGATTTATTGAACAGGATATGCGGTGCACGATATGCCAGCATGCCGCTCTTTGACAAAGCAATGCTTTCCGGGCCGATGATGGTTGACTGGAAACGAATGCGGGACCGCACC
>JBFKMY010000063.1:0-10063 GCA_041629615.1 Thermodesulfovibrionia bacterium
CTGATCAAGGAAAAAATGAAAAAGGAAGAGGCCCTGCTTGCAGGAGAAATGAGCGGACACCTCTTTTTCAAGCACCGGTATTTCGGTTTTGACGACGCGGTATATGCCAGCTTAAGGCTCATGGAAATTATCAAAAAAGCAGGAGAGCCCTACAGTACAAAGGCGCTGCTGAAAGATGTGCCCCGCGTCGTTGCGACACCGGAGATACGATTTGACTGTCCTGATGATATTAAGTTCAAAATAGTGGAAAAAGCCCGGAACGCATTTAATGAATATGAATCCATTACCATTGACGGTATCAGGATCAAGTTTAATGACGGCTGGGCGCTCATCAGGGCTTCCAATACGCAGCCTGTCCTCGTCCTGCGCTTTGAAGCACAGGATGAAGTCCGCCTGAATGAAATCAGAGGTCTTGTTGAAAGCCGGCTGAATAAGATAATGGCTGATTTTGCATCCCCGCAATAGGCCGGACTATGATGAGAGTAACGAAGACACAACAGTGATATACTGTATATATGCTCTGCCGGAGGCGGGAAGAGAATCCCTTTGAAAGGGAACAATAAGGCGCTCAGGACAGTTTCTGATAACATCGGTGACAGGGCATGATGAACGGTTGAGAGGTGAGGAAATGACACTTGAAATTGGGCTTCTTTTACTTGAGTCAGTATTGCTCGTATTTACCATTATCCTGCTTTTTTACAGTATCAAAGAAGGCAAACAGCGGGACAAGCTTATTATGGAGGTTGGGAAGGCGACACGGGTCCTTACGCGGCAGGAGTATTTTCTTTCGATTATCGACTCCATGATGGATGCGCAGGAGGAGATCATAGGCTGTATAACGGGCAGGCCCCCGACAGGGGATGATGTCAAAATGTCAAGGACAATTGCAGAGAATTTAAAGCAGATTTGCGGCAAAGGCGTACGTGTTACCTACCTCCTGCCAAAATTCCCGGACAGGCTCCATATCGGGTATAAATATATGAAGGCAGGGGCAAGAGTTTTATACAGCAGCTGTCTCATGGTGCACAACATACGCTATATCATTGTGGACCAGAAGGTCGTTGTTATCGGGATCCCTGAAAGCGTCGGAGAAAAGGAGGCCACAAAAAAGGGCTACAGGATACCGTCGGAAGGGCTTGCCATGGTGCTTAAAAATTACTTCGACACCTGTGAAAAACAGTCAACCTTCACGGAGTATCTGAAGGAAGTCATTCAACAGACCGGGGCAACGCCGGAGCATATTGCAAAGGAATACCAGATAGACGCGAATGAACTGAAGAAACTGGCAGTGTAGGGGCAATTCATGAATTGCCCCTACTGTATTAGCATTAATCCACCTTTTTGAACATACTCTTCTTTGCCTTGCAAACAGGACACTGATCAGGGGCTTCGCCTTCTGCTGTATAGCCGCAGATATCGCAGACGTAATAGTCGGTTTCTTCATTGCTGCCCAGATTATCAAGTGCTTTTTGATAGAGATCGTGGTGGACCTTTTCCACTTCATTGGCAAAGGTGAAGGTTCTCAGCGCGCCTTTGTTGCCTTCCCCTTCCGCTTCCTTTATCATCTTCGGGTACATTTCCTTGAACTCAAAGGCCTCACCGCCCGCAGCTGCTTCAAGGTTTTCTTTTGTACTCTTGATGCCGCCAAGCTGTTTTAAGTGACTATGGGCGTGGACTGTTTCTGCTGCTGCTGCTGCCCTGAAGAGCTTTGCGACCTGGGCATACCCTTCCTTTTCCGCCTGCTGTGCAAAGGCAAGATACTTCCTGTTGGCCTGGGATTCCCCGGCAAATGCTTCCTGAAGATTTTTTTCCGATTGAGACATCACTTCCTCCTTCTGTTTCTCTTTTGGTTTTTTTGAATATATGAAATTCTATTTTATTGAATAAAGGCAGCGGCCTGTATCACATATACTGCTTCATCATCCAATTTTTTCAAAAGCGCTCCTGGGTGCACCGCACTTCGGACAGTTCCAGTCTTCCGGCAGGTGCTCAAAGGGACCCCCTTCCCTGACATCATTATAGATCCATTTGCACATTGCGCATCGCCAGACCGCGCTGTCTTCCCTGATGCCGTCCATTTCGAGCAGTTCCCATCCTTTTTCCTCCCACTCTCTGGCTGAGGGCGGGACAAAGCCTGAATAGATCTCCTTGTCCCTTGCATCTTCAACCTTGACCGACAGGGTTGTGCCGTTTTTCCTTACTTTGTAGCCCCAACTATAATTGTCCTTTGTGTCAGGAGCAGTCATCTTTGCTTCAAACGCAATGTCTCCACCACGCTGTTTTACCTTTGACCATGAATGACAGCACTTTGCAATTGAAGTACAGCCGCATTTGCCTCTCATGAGTTTCAGCCCGTCTACTTCAAGACCGCCCGGAATTTTTTTTATTTCTACTGTCATGAAATGTCTTCCCCCTCTGTCAGCCTTCGAGTATTCCGTGCTCTTCCCACATGAACCAGTCACCTGTATTCTCGAGGAACCTGTGTGTGTTCTCAAGGAGTTCGTAGTGCCGCTTCTCTTCAACAGCAAGGACTTCAAAGAGCTTCTTTTCTTTGTCTTCTGCGGCCCCTCTGGCTGCTTCCTCATAGAAGCGGTACCCCTCTTTCTCAAAATCAAGGGCTATTTTTACTGCCTCTCTTTCCCCGGTTGTAGCGCTTATCCGCTGCATCATCTGGTCCTTTAATTCAGAAAATACTGTCTTTATGTCCTGTTTTGGATGTACAACGGTTACCTCTATATCAAGATTGTTCATAATGTCCTGAAGCATTCTCAGATGCCTCAATTCATCCACAACAAAGCCTTCAAAAATCCTTTTACCCAGAGGATGTCCGGTCTTGCCTATTGCCTCGCGGTAAAACTTCATTGCATCTGTTTCCATCTTGATTGCTGTCTCAAGTGCTTTGCTCAATGACATGTTTTATTCACCCCCTGTTTTCATCTGTAATTACCATATGACTTCAAGGCCCCTGGACGTATTCAGGGCCTGTCCTCTGACATTAATGCGGATTACCTTACCGGAATGTGATTTCAATATCCGGCACCTTTTCTTTAATGGCATCTTCGATGCATTTATTCTCGCAGTCAACGCACATGCCTCCGCAAAAAACAACAACACTGTTGCCTCTTACTTCTCCCGGCACTGCATACCCTCTATGGGCTTCAATCAGGTATTTCATGGAATCCAGTATTTCCCTGACCAGTTCCTGTGTGATGAGCGCAGGGCCCTGCGTAGTCATTATAATCCGCCCGACGCTTCCTTTTTTTCATAGATCTCATCTTCTGAAAGCTCATCCATGAGAACCATTCCCCTGCCGCAGCACAGAGGGAGAGGCTCGTCGGCATCTTTTGTCATGTATGCATTACATACCGTGCAAGCGTATACTCTTTTCTTCTTTCCTGTTGACACTGTGTCCTCCTTTTTATTGGTTGCATCCTGAAATGGTTGATGAACATTTGCAGCCACAAGACTCCTCTTTACGCATGGTGCTGCTCTCGCCGCATTTCACGCAATTTTCTGGATTGGACAGTCCCTCTTTTATTGCGCCGCAGCGCTCACATTTGAATTTTCCCATAGTTTTTTTTCTCCTTTCTCTTTATTCTGTGCGAATGTTTTTCCCTATGGTGCTGCAATCCGGGCACCTGCCGTAAAACTCGATATGATTCCCCCTGAGCTCGAAGTTCCCTTTTACTTCATCCGGTAATGTGATTTTAATTTCAGTATGTATATCAACGACTTTCTTGCACACGATGCAGATAAGGTGATGATGCGTCCGCGTATCCGGGTCATATCTCCGTCTTTCGGGGTCGATTGTCAGTTCGAGAATTTCACCTCTCTGTTTTAATCTTTCAAGCGTTTTATATACCGTTGCAAAGGACATCATGGGGAACTTTTTTTTGACTTCATTGTAAATATCTTCTGCCGAGGGATGACCCCTATGACCATCGAGATATTTCAGAATAGCGACCCTCTGGGGCGTTATCTTGATTCCTTTTTCTCTGTATTTCTTCACACTATAAATCATATTTGTTCTCTAAAGATAAATATTATCATAAAATAATCATTATTGTCAATATAAAATTATTTCATCAATTAAGTATGTTAGCTTAAAAATATAACTGTTTGGTTTTATTGAGTGGAGTATAGTTTGCATCTCATTATACATAATCGCCCTTTGCAACACAATGCAATTTATACTTGACTATCATATTCGTGATGCTACTATTTATAGAGGAGGGAGAAACATTATGAAACCGTTTGCCTTTATCTCAATGGTCCTTGTCTTTGTCCTTGGCACAGCGTTTGCGCTGAACATCCCTGTGCGGCCTGCGCCAAACGGGATAGAGATACCGGCCGGATACAAGAGCTGGAGCATTATTGCGCCGTCTCATCGAAGTGACAACAATACGCTGCGGGTTGTCCTTGGAAATGACATTGCAATTCAGGCTGTACGGTACGGAAAGACCAACCCGTGGCCTGATGGCGCTGTACTGGCAAAGCTTGTATGGAAAGATAATAAGCACAAGGACTGGCCTGATGCAACGATTCCGGGAGAGTTTGTCCATGCAGAGTTTATGATCAAGGACGTGAAGAAATACCCGGGCACCGGGGGATGGGGTTTTGCCCGCTGGAAGGGGTTAAGGCTGATGCCTTACGGGGAGAATGCTGAATTTGTTCAGGAATGTTTTGGCTGCCACACGCCGGTGAAGGACAATGATTATGTGTTTACCCATCCGGCGGTGATGCCGTAGAGACATGGCAGGCCATGCCCTGACATCTATTTTAATGGCCACAGCCTGCTTTCTGTTTCATTAAGTAATCGATCAAGCGTTTCCGGTTGATACGCTGATAATGATATTGCACCGTACCGTTTGCAGACTGCTTGAGCCTCGTGTTTGTCCACAAGGTCTTCTTTATTAAAGGCCAGGAGCACCGGCTTTTCCGAAAGGCCCAGGTCAGAGAGTATTGTATCCACTGCTTTCATCTGCTGCTCAAATCTCGGATTTGAAATGTCCACAACATGCAGGAGGAGATCGGCGTCCTCCAGTTCTTCAAGTGTCGCCTTAAATGCGGCAAACAGGTCTTTGGGAAGGTCGCGGATAAAGCCGACCGTATCAGTTATGATCACGTCTCTCTCTTTGGGGAATCTCAGTCTTCTGCTGGCCGTATCAAGGGTAGCAAACATCTTGTCTTCCACAAAGGTTTTACTCTTTGTCAGGCTGTTCAGCAGTGTTGATTTGCCCGCGTTGGTATAGCCGATGATTGATATGATCGGGATGCCCTGTGATACCCTGCGCGCCTTTCTCTGCTGCCGCGCACGGCTGAGGGACTTTATCTCCTTTTCAAGGAGGGTGATCCTGTCCCTTACCCTCCGCCTGTCCACTTCGAGCTTCATTTCTCCGGGGCCCCTGCCGCCGATCCCCCCCATCAGCCGGGACATGGCGGTCCCTCTGCCGGTCAGTCTCGGCAGTCTGTAGCGCAATTGGGCGAGCTCTACCTGTACCTTTCCGTCCTTGCTGTGCGCACGCCGTGCAAAGATATCGAGGATCAGCTGGGAGCGGTCTATGACCTTTAATTCCGTAATATCAGCGATCGCCTTTGACTGCGAGGGATTGAGGTCCTGGTCAAATATTAATAATGTTGCGCCCCTGTTCATGGCGTTAATAACGAGCTCCTTTATTTTCCCTTCACCGAGGAGGTATCGGGTATTTATGCTTTTAGGCCTCTGAAGGACCGTATCGACGACCACGACATTGCTCGCCTTTGCAAGTTCCTTCAGCTCCTCCATTGAATCTTCCTGATCATACCGCGATGACGTTGAAACACTGACAAGGACCGCCCGCTCCCTTTTATCTTCAGTGTCATAGCCCGCTCTTGTCGATCCAAGCGCGTCTTCCACATGGGCCACAAAATGATCAAAGTTCTCAAACGCCCTGTCCATACCGTGAAAGGGGACAGGGCCGGTTATCTCATAGGGTGTTTTGGAACTGGACGGGATCAGGGATGCAATGGATACGTTATCAGGCAGGCCATCTTTTAATCCTATTACAATGAGTGCATCAAGCCTCAGCAAAGAAAGGTCGGTGATATCATCCTGATTTACTCTTTCGCTCTTCAGGTGGGTGTGGATAAGCCTCAGTCCGCGGAGGAGCTTTCTGCCGAGGGGATAGTTGTCAAGGTCGGGAATGAAAAGGCCTTTTGCATCTCCCACCATCACATGGCTGATATTTCCGTTCCGGGCCGCGAGAATACCGACCTGCCGGCCGATGGAGCTTGAACATTCAGCCAGATATTTTGCGATCTCCGGAGAGACCGCTTTGTCTCTCGGGATGCGCCGTCTGTAAATACGTTCCAGCGACCTGATGTCGCTTTTCTTCAGTCCTGATGTGTTGCCGTAAACTGCGGGAATGATGCCTCCTCAATATAACCTATTAAGAGTTAATTGTAATTATAACAAATAAGGTATTGCAACTATTGAGGTCCGACCGTGATATAAGTTTATGGTGGAATATGTTTCCCGTTGCGTTGGTATGTTATAATTATGTTATAACATTATTGGGGGTGCGTATGAAGAGGAAAATATGTGCAATCGGTAACAGCAGGGGGGTATCCCTCCCCGTTGATGTACTTAAGGAACTTAATCTCACAGTAGGTTCTGCTGTAGAGATAAAATTTGACGAGAAGCATGCGCGCATAGTGATTGAACCGATCAGAAAAAAGAGTAAATACCCGAAGGGAGTGGACCGGGAATTCGTTTCACAGGTAAATGATTTTATAGAAAAATATGAGCCTGCATTAAAAGAGATAGCAAAGAAGTGAAGTATCTGTCAGCGGAACAGGTGCTCTTTATCCATAGCAGGCTGATAGATACGACTGGCGGATCACATGGTGTCAGGGACACAGGTCTTTTGCAGTCTGCTGTTGAAAGACCGAAAGCAACATTTGAAGGGAAGGATTTGTATGAAGATGTATTTCACAAGGCTGCAGCGCTTATGGAGTCCCTCACGAACAATCATCCGTTTATTGACGGCAACAAAAGGACTGCAATAACCAGTTCAGCCCTCTTCCTCCGGTTCAACGGATACATCCTTAAGGCTTCCCAGATAAAACTGGAAAAATTCACTCTCCAGATGGCAACACATAACGCGTCATTTCAGGATGCTGTTGAATGGTTTATAAAGAACTCGGAAGGTTTCATAAATGGGAGAGGGGGCGGTATGTCTAAATAATGCTTAAATCATATTTTAATGCGCCTCCGCCCAGTTCTTTCCGATCCCCATATCAACCTTGAGAGGAACGCTTAATGAGAATGCACCTTCCATTTCCTTTCTCACTAATTTCATAACTGCCTCTTTTTCATCTTCTGGAACTTCAAACAGCAGTTCGTCATGGACCTGGAGGAGCATCTTTGTCTTCAGTTTTTCCCTGTGCAGCCGTTTCCGGATTTTTATCATTGATACTTTAATTATATCAGCAGCCGATCCCTGTATGGGGGAATTTGTCGCAAGCCTTTCTCCGAACTGCCGTATGTTTTTATTTGTACTGGTCAGTTCAGGGACCGCCCTCTTTCTGTCAAGAATGGTTGTTACATATCCCTTTTCTGAAGCCTCCTGAATAAGCTTCCCGATATAGGTCTTTACCCCGCTGTGGCGCGCGAAATAGGTATCAATATAATGCCGTGCCTCGTCAGCGGGAATGCCGAGCTGCTGACTTAACCCGTAGGGGCTTATGCCGTATACAATGCCGAAGTTCACTGTCTTTGCATTGCGTCTCATTTCAGGAGTGACCTTTTCCGGAGCCACGCCGAACAGTTCGCTCGCAGTCCTTGTATGAATGTCACCATCATTGGTGAAGGCATCGATGAGGAGTTCGTCCCCGCTCAGGTGGGCGAAGACCCTCAGCTCTATTTGAGAATAGTCTGAAGACAGGAGCAGGTTCCCCTTTTCCGCAATAAAGGCCGACCGTATCTTCTTCCCCCATTCGCCCCTTATGGGGATGTTCTGCAGGTTCGGATCAGAGCTGCTGAGCCTTCCTGTGGAGGTTATGGTCTGGTTAAAGGACGTGTGAAGCCGCCCTGTTTCCGGATTGACCAGCTTTGGCAATGCATCGACGTATGTGCTTTTGAGTTTGGAAAGCCCCCTGTACTCGATGATCTCTTTGGGCAGTTCATGTTCCTGTGCAAGCTGTTCAAGAACGTCAATATTGGTTGAATATCCGGTTTTTGTTTTCTTCGTAGGCTTCAGGCCGAGCTTATCAAAGAGGATTTCCCGGAGCTGTTTGGGGGAGTTGATATTGAATATCTCACCGGCAGTAAAATAAATCCTCTGTTCAATACTGGAAAGCTCTCCTGCCATTTTTTTTGAAAATGATTCCATAAGGGAAAGGTCGATCTTTACCCCTGCCATTTCCATATCCGCAAGCACCTCAATCAGGGGGACTTCGATGTCATGAAACAGTTTTTCAAGACCTTCTTTTTTAAGCCGTGGTTCGAAGTATTCCTTCAGTCTCAGCGTTGCTGCAGAATCCTCGCCCGAATATTCCGTGGCTTCTTCAACGGTCACTTCGCTGAAATCTTTTTTGCCTTTACCCAGTACGTCTTTAAAAGAGATCTTTTTCATCCCGAGATGCTCCATGGCTGCATCAGTAAGATTGTGATTTGATTTATTCGGGTTTAATACGTACGAGGCGAGCATGGTGTCAAAGGCAATGCCTTTTAATTCTATTCCTTCATTCTTCAGGACGATATAGTCATATTTGATATTATGCCCTGTTTTGCTGATCTTCGGATTTTCAAGGATTTTCTTCATCTGCTGCAGAACGTCCTTTTTTGTTAACTGTTCGGGCGCTTCAGGATATGAATGTGCAACAGGAATGTAATACGCCTGTGCCGGGTCCATTGACAGCGAAATTCCCACAAGATCGGCGAGCATGGGATATTGCGATGTGGTTTCCGTGTCAATCGTTACGTCGTTTTTTATGGAAGAGAGGACGTCTTTGAGGACGTCTTTCTCAAGTATCGCCGTGTATTCTGATGCTTCTCCGGTCTTTGCGTCCTTTTCAGGGATGAGCCTGATCAGGCTGTTGAACTGGAACCTGCGGAAATACTCCATTATCTTCATCCAGTCCGGTTCATGGAGGCCGAGTTCTTTGACAGAAATGTCCACCGGCACGTCAGGATGAATGGTTGCGAGATCAAGGCTGAGCCTGATGTTCTCTATATTCTGGGATACAGCATTTCTGGCCCTGGTATTTTTTATCTTTTCATGATTATCGATAATATTTTCAAGGTTCCCGAACTCCTTCAGGAGCTTTACGGCGGTCTTTTCGCCGATTCCGGGAGCTCCCGGGATATTGTCCGAGGCATCACCCATAAGTGCCAGGACCTCGGGGAACTGTGACGGCCTGACACCGAATTTCTCTACCACATCTTTTTCTTCAGTGACCTTTTCCTTCATCGTGTCATAGAGCTTTATGCGGGGACTGACCACCTGACACATGTCCTTGTCGCCGGTGACAATAAAGACCTCAACTCCTGCTGCTTCAGCCTCTTTTGCAAGATGGGCCATGATATCGTCAGCCTCATACCCCGGTTTTTCAATAGTATGAATTCTGAATGCATTTATTATTTCCTTGATGAGCGGGACCTGCGGTTTCAGATCATCGGGCATCCCCGGCCTGTTGGCCTTATAGTCCTCATATACCTCATGCCTGTGTGTCGGACCCGGTGCGTCAAATACGACCGAGAAATAGTCCGGATTTTTCTCTCGCAGGATCTTGAGAATCATGTTGGTAAAGCCGTAAATGGCGTTGGTGGGGGTGCCGTCCGAAGCCGAGAGATTTCTTATTGCATAAAAGGCGCGGTAGAGATATGAATTTCCGTCGATGAGATATAAGGTAGGCACGTTTATCCTAAAGAATGTTTACCTTCCGGCGTCTGTATCCCAGAAGAATGAAATCGTCTTTTTCTTTTTCTTTTATCTTCTGTAATGCAAGGGATATGAGAAGCTTTCTTTTTTCAGGATCTCTCCCGGACATCTTTCTGTATCTCTTCAATCCCAGCCTTTCC
>JBFKMY010000064.1:0-9987 GCA_041629615.1 Thermodesulfovibrionia bacterium
CCCCCGAAGATCAAAATATTTCTGATACCTTCCCCTTTGGCCAGAAACATCACGAAGATGTATAAGTAAAAACCATGTTCTATGATTTTATCGATTATTTTATTGATGTTCGGCATATTTATCGCGGAAGATTATGTAATGATATCTGGAAAGCACATTGACAGCTTATTCCTGGGATGTTATGAAAAGACGCTCTCAATAATCTGAACCAGCTGTTTCAATCTCACTTCATACGTATGTTCTTTCAGCACACGATGCTGTCCTGCCCGGGCTATTTCAATTCTCTGTTCATCGTGTTTGAGGTAGTATTGTATCATATCTATCATTTCATTTTTGGATTGAAATGTAACGATTTCTTTCCCGGGCTCCAATACTTCTTCAATCCCCTCAACATGGCGACACATATAAAAAGCACCGCACCCTACTGCAATATACAGTCGTTCACTCATGGACTTGCGTATATGAGGCATTGCATCAAAAGCGAGATATATCTTTGATAACCTGCAAATCTTTGCATGTTCTTCACCCCGCACAAACCTGCCTCCGTATGCCCTTCCCAGTGCTCCACATATCAGAGGCAGCGTGGACAGCTTTCTGGGAAGCCTCGGCCCCCACCATTTAAGTTGAAAACCGTTTTTTATGACTGTCTGGAGATACGTCCTCCTTGGAAGGTACCACGGTTTGGAACCGAGAGTTCCCACAAAAGTAACATCCGTTGAATAGGTCTTTATATCTCTGTCTGAAATTTCATTAATCTGAAAAAAAGACGGCGCAAATGCCTGGGACAGGAAAAAGACTTTAGGATTATATTTTTTCAGTTCCTCCACCAGCCCTTCTGACATCGTAATAAATATATCGGGGACCCGCACATACGGCGGCAGCCAGTCAGGGATTGTAGAATCAGGGTACCATTGCACCAATCTGGTGTGCCGTTTAAATCCCTGCATTACTTCTACAGGAAGTTCATCCTTTGTGTAGAGAATGAAGTCTATATCATTATTCCTTAAAATTTCCTCAATTTTCTCCTTTGGATTACCGGCTTTTTCAGGATCAACAGACAGTACGCTATGCCCGGCATTTTCAAGTCCTGTCTTGTAGAACTCAGCATCCTCACAGGGCCTGAATGCCGCAATGAATAAAATTTTATATTGTCTCATGAGTGAGTTTTCTCTTTACTATTTCTTCAATAAGCTCCTGATAGGATTGAATGGTTTTGTCCAGCGAAAATAGTCCGGCCCTCTCCACTGACCTTCTGCTCAGCGTGCTTTTTAACGAAGAATCATTGAGCAGCTTATTAACGGCGTTCTTCAATGATTCTGAGCTGCCCGGAGAGAACAGTATTCCGGCGTCACCAATGACCTCATTATGAGACGGGAGATCTGAGGCAATGACGGGAAGTCCTGCTGCCATGGCCTCAACAAGGGCAATGCCAAACCCCTCCCATAAAGATGGGGAACAATAAATATCCAGAGATTTCAGAAAGGAAGGTACGCGTTCAGGGTCAAGTCTTCCGACAAAGACAGAATGAACATTACAGGACGCTGCAACCTTTCTCAATTCATCTATTAATGGCCCCTCCCCTGCAAAAGCAACACAAACGCCTTTGATTCCAGATACTGCTTCAATCAAAGATCGATGCCCTTTCTCATCGGAAAGCCTTCCGACACAGCCGATAATTGTATAATCTTCAGGCAGGCTGAACGCTTTTCTTGTTTCAGGTATCGAAATATCAACAGTAAACCTGGCTGTTTTTATTCCATTGTGAATGACTCTTATTTTGCGAGGATTAATCCTGTCATACTTTATAAGCTCTCCAGCAACATATTCTGAAACAGGGACCAGGACATCGCTTACATGACTCAGTACATTATTGAAAATACATCTGTGCAATTTTGGTTTACCGGGAGAGACATATGCGTTATGAAATGTCGGGATAATTACCGGGACTCTTGCAAGAAAGCCGGCTATTCTTCCATAGATGCCGGGATGATATTGATGAGTTCTCAGCACATGTATGTTTTCTCTCCTGATCAAACGGTAAAGTGACGATAATGCACCACAATCAAAACCGTGCCCTCTCATTCTGTGCAGGATGTCAACAGGTACCCCTTCACTTCGCAGGAGGTCTGCTATCTCACCGCCGTCCATAATACAGCACACCCTGCCTTTAAACCTTTTTTTGTCATATCTCCTTATCTCCTCATAAACGGTTTTTTCAACACCGCCTACAGGCAGCGAGCTTACCACATGAAGGACATTTATTTTCTCACCATGATGTATCATTGCATTTACCTGAAGCCGTCTCTTCTTCTCTTACTCACTCCCACCTGTGGGCAGTATAGTGCTTCAGCATCCTGATAAATTTTTCCCTTTCCGCAATGCCCGCCTTTTCCAGATAGTAATCCAGCAAAGATTTTTTTTCATCCCGTGTAAGAGGAAGCCCCGGGTGGTTCATTCCGGCAATGTCCTTTGCCATATTTTTTGGCCGATACAGGCGGTTCTTTCTGATGCTGTCAATATCGATAAATCCTGCCACATCTCCGTCCTTTACAAAAATATGGGCAGGGTGGGCATCTCCCAGCCAGAAACCCTGGCGGTGAAATTTGACCACTTCATCTATCACTTTCCGGTAGCACTCCATAGCCAGTCTGTTGCTGCCTTTTATTACTATATTGTTGAGACAGTCGCCCTCCACTCTCGCTGAAACAAAGAGGGGACGCATGTCGCTTTTTATCTGACCGTAGGCTGATACAGCCGGGATTTTTATCCCCCTTGAACGCAGGTCATTTGCAAGCTCATAAATTGCACGGGACCTGTCAAAAAGATGATATAATATCCGGTGTTTTATACTCAAAGGATGGAGTATCTTAAAATAACTGTCTGTACGCTGATCAAAAAACAGGGTCGTCTTCTTTACCGTAGGGTAAAGTTCAAAACCTTCTGAAAAAAGTCTGGCCTTAACACCTTCATCTGCATCTTTGACAGGAATGAGAACAGAAGGACTGTTCTTAATGACAAGACATAACGTGCTCAAAGATTTTTCGAGCGCTTTATTGTCATCATAGTGGATCTTTGCCACATCATTCTCAAGATACTTCATTTGCCGGCTCTTACGGTCAGATAAATTTTGCTCAGCAGCACCGATGAGTATACAGGCAGTTTGGCCATGAGCCATTCCCCGTTTTTTTTCACAGGCAGTCTGTTAATGACATCCAGATTTTCTGCAGTATTGGCGCCCCGGTCAGTCGTATAAAGCGCTTCGTATCCCGCTTCGGCGGCTATTTCCCGGCCTTTCTCATCATGGATTCCTTTGGGCCAGGCAAAATGAGCTATCCTCTTTGACAGTCTCTTTTCGAGAACGGCCCTGCCTCCCGACAGGTCTTCTTTCAATGCAGGGTAATTCCCCTCTTTAATATATTCATGGGTCTTATGGGACATGCCGTGTGACTGTATATCAAATAGACCGGAATCCTCCATCTCTTTCAGTTCTGTCCATGTGCACATGACCTCGGAACGCCTTTCTGTATGGGCCAGATTCCATGCGTCATTATGGGCAAGGGGAACAAAGGACCCCCTGTTAACATGTCCGTCTGCTATTAAATCAGTGGCAACGAACAGCACTGCCTTCATTCCGTATTTTTTTAACAGGGGCATTGCAATAACATAATTATCGGCAAAGCCGTCGTCAAATGTCAGCAATACACACTTTTTCGGTTTTTCATTTTTATTACGCAGAAAATACAGGAACTCCTCCCCGGAAAGCGCCCTCCAGCCCTTTTTGTGCATGGCCCTTAACTGGTCTTCAAAGAGCTCGGGGCGGACATTTACAACATTGTCCGTAGGCGCAACATGGTGGTACATCAATACAGGGATAGAATTATGAAGCATTCATGACCTCCCTGTACAGGTCCTCCGTTACATCAATCATCCTGTCACGAGAAAACATGTCCAGCGCTGTTGCTCTGGCATTTTTGCCCATCTGCACCCGCAGGTCTTTATTGGCCATGAGAGACAGGACCGTATCAGCAAGGGACCCGGCATTTTTGGCCCTGAAATATACTCCGTTAACACTGTCCTCAATAAAATGTCTGAAGGTGGGGATGTCAGACACTGCAACAGGCAGTCCTACTGTCATGGCTTCAAGGAGCGCCGTACCAAGCCCTTCGAGATATGACGGATAAACAAACACATCAATAGTCCTGAGGACACGCGGGATATCATCCCTGTGGCCCAGCATGATCACCTTGTCTCTCAGGTCTTCCCGGACATGGGAAAGATATCTGCTCCTGAAGGGTTCAACCAGGTTGCCGGCAAGCAGCAGGACACAGGGGTATTTATCGTGAATACTATTAAATGCTTCAAGGAGATACTTCTGTCCTTTCAGGCCGATAAATCCCGAAGTATTTCCAATCACCATTGTTTCCGGGGCTATGCCCAGTTCTTTCCGGAGACCTTCTTCGTTTTGATTAAAAATTGCGGAATCAACGGAATCCAGAATGATGTTTATTTTATTCGTCTTTATCCCGCATCCCGCAATAACGTCTTTCACTGCATGACTGATTGCTATGATCCTGTCAGGCAGGGCATAGATGAATCTGGTAAGGGGGTCCCTGCCGATGAGATACAGATTATGCCGAAAGCGGATCAGGCGCCGGCCCGCTAATTTTGCTGCAATGCCGCCTGTCCAGCTGTCAACAGAACTGTGGGTACATACCAGATCAACACCCTCCTTCCGTATAATGTTAATCATCTGCGGTATTGTCACCAGGTGGGCCCTTTTCACCATGTTCACTTCATATACGGTAACGCCCGCTGCCCTGGCTTTCTGTGCGAGAAGACTTCCGATGCGGCATGCAATAATGACCCTGTGCCCTCTTTTTATGAGGCCTGTGACTTCCGACAGCACGCGGTTTTGCTGCCCCCCCCAGTGTTTCAGTGTTTCAGTATGAAGGATAGTCATTTTTTTTCTTCCCGTACAGATATTCAAGTTTATCCAGCATATGCGTGAACAGGTATGAGGATGCTATAAATCTTCTCCCGCTTTCTCCTAATCTCTGTGACAGTTCATTATCACGGAGGAGTTTAATCACCGCTGCAGCAATGTTTTCAGGGTCTTTGATTCTGGCAAGAAGCCCTGTTTCGTTATCAATCACTATTTCCTGTAATGGAAGAAGCGCAGACGCTACAACGGGCTTTTTCATCGCCATCGCCTGCAGGATGGTCTGCGGCACCCCTTCATTGGCATATGAGGGGTGAACGAGGATATCGATAGAGCCAAATACATTCAAAATATCATCTCTGTGGCCAAGCACAAAGACTTTATCAGCACCAGCTGTTGTGCTTACTAAATCCCGGAGGATATCTATATCGGGCCCTCCTCCTGCTATGACAAACCTTACATCAGGCCTCTCCTTTAATATTATGGGGGCCGCCTTGACAAGGTAATCAAGCCCCTTCCAGTTCCTGATGACCGCGACTGCACCCACCAGCGGAGTTGACGGATCAAGATTGAGTTCTTTACGAATATCGGTATACTTCGCGTCAGGATTGTACACATCAGGATCCACACCCGTCGGGATTGATACAATCCTCTCAGGGTTAAATCCGTTGGAATTGACCATCTGGTCTTTTATTGCCTCCCCTGTGGTAATCACGTAGTGGGGAAGGATGTTATATAAAAAATGAGTAGATATGTTTTTTCCGACAGGGGTGGAAAGGTGCCGGGTCCTGAGTGTAAGCGGCCTGTTCTTTGCGAGTCGCGACGCCGGAAGGACGAGCCAGCTGTCCTTTGAACTGTGCGTATTGACGATATCGACCTTCTCCCGTTCTATAAGCTTTTTAAAAAAAAATACAATCTGCAGAAAGTTACGCCTTTTAAAATCAACGGGGATTGTCTCAAATTTTTCTTTTCCTGCGTGTCTAAGCAGATCGCTTCCGGGGCGTGCAGCGATAATGACCCTGTGCCCCCGTTCTCTCATCCCGATTGACTCACGGAGTATCCTTATTTCCTGTCCGCCCCATGCCGGTGATGCCTCTGTATGAAGAATTATCATGAGTATAAGAAATGAGTCAGAATTACGCCGTACACCTCAGTGCCTTCGCAGCATACATCCCTTCAGGAAAGCGCAAACGAATTATATAACTTCATATAGGTATCATTCCGTGTCATAAGCTGGTCGTGCGTGCCGATGTCTAATATTTCCCCTTTATCAAGGATGACGATTCTGTCCGCATTCCTGATTGTGGAAAGCCTGTGGGCAATTACCAGCGTGGTCCTTCCTTTCATGAGCTTCTCAAGTGCCTTCTGGACAAGTGCTTCGGACACGGAGTCGAGCGATGATGTCGCTTCATCGAGGATTAAAACAGGAGGGTTTTTCAGGATTGCCCTTGCAATGGCAATCCTCTGTCTCTGTCCTCCGGAAAGCAGGACCCCCCGTTCTCCGATGACCGTATCATATTTGTCGGGCAGTTCATCGATGAATTCATCGGCATAGGCCATCTGCGCTGCTTTCACAATGTCCTCTTCACCGGCGCCCATCTGACCGAAGGCTATGTTTTCCCCGATCGTATCATTGAACAGAATTATGTCCTGACTTACAATGCCGATTATGTGCCTGAGTGAATGCAGTTCTATGTCATTCAGGTCTTTCCCGTCAATGGTGATCAGTCCCTCTGAAGGAGTGTTAAACCGGGGAATGAGGTCTACCAGCGTTGACTTGCCTGCGCCGCTCTGACCGACAATCGCAATGACTTCTCCGTGCCGTATGTCGAGGTTAATGTCTTTGAGAACCGGTGACGTATTCCCGGGATATGCAAACGTCACATGTTCGAACTTTAATGATTCTCTTAATCCTTCCAGCTTCTGCCTTCCCGGTTCTTCGTGTGCACTGTCAAGCAGCGTGTCTATCCGCTCCATTGAAGCCTTGGTCTCCTGGTATGTTGTATATGCTTCGCCTATTTTTTTGATCGGGGAAAACACCATATAAATGGCAACAAGAATTGATGCAAGGTCCCCGGGGGACAATTCCCCGTCCGCAATAAGGGCAAAGCCGAACCAGAGCGCAAACGCTACCCCGATGCCCGTAATAATGTCGATAACCAGCTTGGTAAATTCCTTGAGCCTCAATACCCTCAGCATTTCCCGGTAAAAGCGATGGTTCTCGATGTGAAATTTTTCCGCCATTGTATTCTCCCGGTTGAAGACCTTGATTATCTTCATCCCCAGTATGGCTTCCCCGATTCTCTGGGTCACAAGAGAAATCCGCTTCTGCGCCGCCTTCCTTTTCTTCTTTACCCGCTTGCCGAATTTCCTCGTGCTAAAGCCGATCAGGGGGACCAGAACCAATGTCATCAGGGTCACCTTCCAGCTGCGGTAAAAGGCAATGCTGAGGAGAAAAATGACTGTCGGGACCTCCATTACGTAATTTTTGATAACATGGGAGATCAGTCCGTCCAGGACTTCAACATCATTTATGAGTCTTGAGATGATTACGCCTGAAGATTCTTTGTTGAAAAAACTTGTGGGCAGGTACAGGAGATGGTCATACAACCTGTTCCTCAACTCCCTGATCATCTTCATTGCAGAGGATTTCATCAAATATGTCTGACAAAAACTCAATGTCCCTTTTAATGAAAAAAGTATAAAGATGCCGACCGGAACGTACTTCAGGTATTTATAATTTTTCTGGAGCATCACCTCATCAAGCGCAGGTTTGACAAGCCAGGCAATGGCCCCGGCGATACCCGAGACCATAAGACCGAGTACAATGCCGCCCGCTATCCTGGGCCAGTAGGGCCGTGTAATTTTTATGACCTTATCCAGATGTGTCATGATTTTAGTTTACAGAAAAGGGGTTTAGAAACAGGAAATACATTGGATTCTGTTGTTTTTGCTTCCTTTTTTGCTGTATTATACCAAATTAAATAATATTCTCCTGCATGGCCACATATTACATGAATCAACAGCATATATGCTACTGCTACATATAAATGTATATATGATTATTGCTTAATGGATGCAGGGACATGTTGCTACTGGAGGCCAGAATGAAAAAAAGATCAGGGAAAAAGCAGTTCCGGGGGAAAAATGTACTGGTAACAGGGTGTGCCGGTTTTATAGGATGGAAGGTCTCCCAGGTCCTGCTGGAAATGAACAGGACAGTTATCGGGGTTGACAATATTAACAACTACTATGACCCCAATCTGAAAAAATGGAGGCTGGGATCCTTAAAAAAATATCCGGACTTTCATTTCTATAAGGTTGACATCGGTAATTATAAAAAGCTGAAACAGTCCTTTGAAAAAAACAGGATTGATGCTGTCATTAATCTTGCTGCAAGGGCCGGTGTAAGGGCGTCCGTAGAAGACCCGTGGGTGTATCTTGACACGAATACAAAGGGGACCCTGAACCTCCTGGAGTGCTGCAAAGACCACAAGGTAAAGAAGTTTGTCCTTGCATCTACTTCCAGCCTCTATGCGTCGCTGGACATGCCCTTCAAGGAAACCGCGATAACAGATACGCCCCTTGCACCCTATTCGGCAACAAAAAAAGGCGCTGAGGCACTCTGTCATGCCTATCATTATCTGTACGGCATTGATGTCAGCATACTGAGATATTTTACTGTGTACGGCCCTGCGGGCAGACCGGACATGAGTATATTTAAATTCCTCCGGAGCATGGACAGGGGCAGGCCTATCCCGCTTTACGGAGATGGCAGCCAGACCCGGGATTTTACATACATCGATGACATCGCCGACGGCACTATCAGGGCCTTGCAGCCTGCCGGCTTTGAGATATTTAACCTCGGAGGCGACCATCCGGTCAAGCTGAACTATGTGATCGGCCTGCTTGAAAAGTTCCTCGGCAAAAAGGCAAAGATCAGGAGATATAAACTGCACCCTGCCGACGTTACCGCAACATGGGCACATATAGAGAAGTCAAAGAAAATTCTGGGATGGAAACCTGAGTTACCGCTTGAAAAGGGCATTGAAAATACCGTGAAATGGTTTATTGAGAACAGGGAGTTCGTAAATTCATTAAAATGGGTAGACTAGGAAGGGCGGGGAAATATCGCCCTTAGCGCTTCGCTAATATCATGATATTTAAATCTATACCCGGCCTTTAAAGCCTTCTCGGGAATGACCCTCTGTCCGGTAAGGAGTACAGCCCCGAGTTCTCCGAGAAGTAATTTAATGACAAAACCCGGAACAGCAAATAAGGAGGGCCTGCCCATGGCCTTTCCGAGTGCACGGCTGAATTCCTTGTTGGTAACCGGATTCGGCGCTGTCAGATTTAATGGCCCTGAAACAGATTCATTTTCAAGTGCAAATTTAATAATGCCGACGATATCATCCCGGTGGATCCAGGAAAACCACTGCCTGCCGCTGCCGATCGGCCCGCCGACAAATAATTTAAAGGGCACCATCATCTGCGGCAATGCGCCGCCGTCAGCTTCTAGCACCCCGCCTATTCTCACCGTAACAACACGCACCCCCTGCTCCTCTGCCCTGACTGCTTCAGCTTCCCATTTTTTACATACCGTTGCAAGGAAATCATCGGCCGGGGCTGTATCTTCAGTAACATATTCATCACCGCAGGGGCCGTAAATGCCTATGGCCGATGCGCTGATAAGAATGCGGGGCTTTGGATCCGCGTTCCTGACAGATTCAACGAGCGCCCGGGTTGTTTCCACCCTGCTCGATAATATCCTTTGCTTTCTCTCCTTTGACCACCGCTCCGGGGCGATTGGCTCACCGGCCAGGTTAATGACCGCATCATATTTTGAAATAACTGCAGCATCAATAAGCCCCGGCGGCTGCCATGTCAGTTTGTCTTCTGAATCAGATGTGCGCCTTGTGGTTACCGTGACATGGTGCCCGTCAGCACGCAGACCATTCGTCAACGGTGTTCCTATGAATCCTGTCCCGCCGGTAATGAGAATATTCATGAGATAATTATAGCAAATGTAGGGGCACGGCGCGCCGTGC
>JBFKMY010000065.1:0-9930 GCA_041629615.1 Thermodesulfovibrionia bacterium
CCCTCCCGTTGCTATCACGCCTGAAAAGATAAAGGCTTTTTTGTCTAAACCCCAGGAAGATAATTATATAATCCTCAATTTTGACAATGCTGATTTGAAGGACGTGATTAATACTGTCGGGTCAATCACGAATGAAAATTTCATCTTAAGCCCGGGACTGGATGCCCGCGTTACTATTCACTCTGCCAAAAAAATTCCGGTGAGCGAGGTGATGAATGTATTTGAATCAGTTCTTGAAGCAAACGGCATGTCTCTCGTGAGATCGGGAGACTTCCTCAAAATTGTTTCCGGTCCGGCAGCCAAGCAGAAACCTCTTGATGTCATAACAGGCAATGAGGCTGAAGATGTCCCCTTTGTTGACAGACCGGTAACGCAAATTGTTCCGGTAGAGTATGTCCCGGTTACCGAGGTAAGCACCGTGCTTACCCCGATGCTCTCCCAGTTTGGAAGTATCATTCCCAATCCGAGGAATAACCTTCTTATTATCAATGAAATTTCATCCAATATTATCCGTCTCCTCAAGGTCCTTAAAGAAATTGATGTTAATGCCTTCAAAAATACGAGGATGTCTTTTTTTAAGCCGAAATACTCGGACGTACTGACTCTCTCAAACGAACTGACAGAGGTTCTCAATGCACTGAATCTGTCACGTGAAGGAATTGTGTTGATCCCGATTGAAAGGATTAACAGCCTGGTGGTCTTTTCGGCAAGTCCAACCCTTCTTCAGACCGTTGAGGGGTGGATAAAAAAACTGGATGAAGAGATCATGACCGGGCAGAATATTTTTGTATATCCGGTGCAGAATGTCAAGGCTGAGACAATAGCGGAAATTTTAAGAACCCTGTACGAATCATCGGACGGGACAAAGCCCAGGGTAACTGCTCAAAGTACCCAGACCCCTGCGCAAAGGAGGACCGCAACAACAAGGACAAGAAGAACAACAGCCACAACAAGATCACAGCAATCATCGGATAACAGCAGGATAGAAATAATTACTTTTGAGCCAACAAATTCACTCGTCATTCTTGCCCCTCCCGGAATTTACAGGGAAGTAGTAAAGACCATCAAAAAAATAGATATTTATCCAAGGGAAGTCCTCATTGAGGCCATCATTGCGGAAGTCACCATTGATGATTCCGACGAGTACGGAATACAGTGGTCTGTCCTGCATGATATCCATTACAGCAATAAGGAAGACATAACAGGCCTTGTTCAGGCGAATCGTTCTTCAGATTTTCCGGGCTTTACTTTGCCGCCATCTCTTAATCCTGTTTCCCTGGCTGCTTCCGGCTTATCATATCTGGCATACAGGCCAGATAAGTTTACGATCCTTCTTCGCGCCCTTGCCAGCAAGGGCAAGGTAAACATATTATCAAGCCCCCGGCTCCTGGTAAGAGACCAGGAGGAAGCAAATATAGAAGTGGGACAGGATGTCCCGACTGCCACAAGCACAACGGCAACGACGGTAACAGAAACGTTAACCCAGAATATAGAATACAGAACGGTAGGGATAAAATTAAAAATAAAACCGACAATAAATGATGAGAAGACCGTTGTTCTCGACCTCGAGCAGGAGGTATCTTCCAAAGGAGGTGAGCAGCAGGTTGGACAGTCAGGGAACACTTTCCCGTCCTTTAATTCGACAAAAACAAAAACTTCCATTATCGTACCCGATAAACAGGGCATAGTTATCGGAGGAATAATGGAAGAAAAGAAAGAGAAGAACCATTCGGGCATCCCGCTTTTAAAAGATATCCCTCTTCTCGGGCATCTTTTTCGCTACAACTCCAATAGTATTTCAAAGAAGGAATTAGTAATCATTATTACCCCTCATGTGATTACGACAAAAGAAGAAGGAGATGCTCTGTCAGCTCAGTTCATCGGGAAGCTTCAGGAAATAAAAAGCTTCCTCCATGAAGAGAATATCCAGGATAATGTATCGGTTCCTGAAAATAAATAGAAGCATCCCGGGCAAATGAACCGCGAAGCAGTAAAGAAAATAAACAAATCAGGTCTTCTCGGAAGTATCCTGCTTGACCTCAAACTGATCTCACCTGAAAAACTCGAAATAGCCCTCAAGGAGCAGACGTCTTTCAATAAAACCGGCCCCCGTCGTCTGGGAGACATACTGGTGAATCTCGGCTTTATATCGGAAGACGATATGCTTCGTGCCCTCAGCTCCCAGCTTGGACTGAAGTATATCAAGTTTTCTGAATTCCCGAAGACAATACCCAATGGTATTTATCCTACGGTCAAGTTCATGAAACAGTACCGGTTTGTACCTGTCGGGATGGAAGAGGGCGTATTAAAAATTGCAATTTCCGATCCGCTCAATGAATACATTATGGACACACTGCATTTTTTCACGGAAACGGCAATGGAGATATTTCTGAGCAGCGAGAAGGATATCATGGAGGCCATTGAGCAATATTTTGGCACCAATGTTCAGATGACGAGCATCATGGAGGGAATGAGGGAAGAGGAGGCCGAGGCAGAAGAGATCGAACTTGAGGAGGATGTGCATCACCTCAGGGACATGGCCTTTGAGGCGCCGATTGTAAAGCTCGTTAATATGCTTATCACACGGGCTGTCGAAGGCAGGACAAGTGATATACACATAGAGCCTTTTGAAAACAGCGTCAAGGTCAGATACAGGATTGACGGTGCGTTGACCCAGGTCGAGACGCTCCCCAAGCGCATTCAGCCTGCTGTTATTTCAAGGGTAAAGATAATGTCACGGCTGAACATTGCCGAAAGAAGGCTCCCTCAGGATGGAAGGATCAAGTTGCGGGTATCAGGCCGGGACATTGATCTCAGGGTGTCTACGATACCCACAATTTACGGTGAAAGTATTGTAATGAGAATCCTGGACAGGGGTACCGCCCTCGTTGTCCTTGACTATCTCGGTTTCCCCGATAATGTACTTGACAGGTACAGAAAACTGATCACCACTCCCTATGGAATTCTTCTTGTCACGGGACCTACCGGCAGCGGTAAAACGACGACACTCTATGCATCACTGAATAATATCAATTCTGTTGATAAAAAGATCATTACCGTGGAAGATCCTATTGAATATCAGATTGACGGGATAAATCAGATACAGATTAAGCCGAAGATAGGTCTTACCTTTGCCAATGGTCTGAGGCACATTGTGCGTCAGGACCCGGACATTATTATGGTCGGCGAGATCAGAGATATTGAAACAGCTGAAATTTCGATTCATTCGGCCCTTACCGGACACCTTGTATTCAGTACGCTCCATACGAATGATGCGCCGGGTGCGGTCACGAGGCTGCTTGATATGGGCATTGAGGGTTTCCTGGTTTCATCATCATTAATAGGTGTTCTGGCCCAGAGACTGGTAAGGGTGATATGCCCGCGCTGTAAAGAGCCTTACGCACCGCAGCAGGACATTATTGATAAAATTGAATCCTTTCCCGATAACTTTCAGCCATACCATGGAGCAGGGTGTGAGGACTGCAGGGGGACAGGATATCAGGGAAGAACAGGAGTATTTGAATTAATGATAATGGATGGCGAAATGAGAAGACTGGTCATTGAAAAGGCAAACGCGGACATGATCAGGCAGAAGGCGGTCTCAAAGGGAATGCAGGTGTTAAGGGACAGCGGCTGGGAAAAGGTGAAAGAAGGGGTAACAACCATTGAGGAAGTATTGAGAGTATCACAGGAAGGGATTTAAGCTGATCCATGCGGTTGGTTGATGTCAGCGGCAGTCTCCGATATCTCAGGATAGAGAGTTTCTTCGCCTGTAAAAAATCTGTGATGTGAGACATATATGGAAACGTACAATTACGAGGCAACGACAAGAGAAGGAAATATAGTGACCGGCAGTATTGAGGTGGCAAACGAGCGCTCCGCTGTTGACCGTCTTCAGGACATGGGCTATTTCCCTTTAAAGATAGTCAGGGCGATAGAGCAGGAGGGCATTATCAACCGTCTTCTCCTTTCTCTGAAAGGCGGAGTAAAAGAGAAGGACATCATGACGGTGACGTATCAGCTTGGTGTACTTCTTGATGCCGGCTTTCCTCTTGAGAAGTCGCTTTCCATTCTTTCGGAGCTCGCAGAAAAGAAAAAACTGAGAGACCTTCTGGAAGAGATTATCGCGCAGGTACGGAGCGGCAAGTCATTTTCTGAATCACTGTCAAAGTTCCCGAATATCTTCCCCCTGTTTTATGTAAATATGATAAAAGCAGGGGAGGCAGGAGGATTTATCGAAGATTCCATCGCGCGCATGGCAACGTACCTCGAAAATTCCCAGGGCCTCAAAGAAGATGTGCGATCTGCGCTTATCTATCCTGTCCTGCTCAGCGCCGTAGGCGGTGCAGCGGTTGTTCTGCTTCTTACCTTTGTGGTACCCCAGTTTACACAGATATTCTCTGATATGGGTGAGGCCCTTCCGCTCCCTACAATAATACTGCTTGCTGTCAGCAATGCATTGCTCAATTACTGGTGGATATTTTTGATTTTTTTTACGGCAGTCTATGTAGTGGCACGGCGATATCTCAGAAGTGAAAAGGGGAGGCGGTCCTGGGACATGATGAAATTCCGGCTTCCCGTCTTTGGCAAACTTTACAAGGAGGCCGCTGTTTCCCGCTTTGCCAGGACGCTCGGCACGCTCCTCACAAGCGGTGTTCCCATACTGAGTGCATTTGAAATAGTAAAAGGGACTTTGGGAAGTGAGAAAATAGCCGGGATCATTTCATCGGTGAAAGAATCTACAAGAAAAGGCAGGGGAATAGCAGAGCCATTACGAAACAGTGATATATTTCCTCCCATCGCGGTCCATATGGTAACGGTCGGGGAGGAAACGGGAAGACTGGATGAAATGATGATCAAGATTGCTGACCGCTTTGATATCGAGGTAAGGACAACGGTGAAGCGTCTGCTTGCACTGCTTGAACCGGTATTGATTCTCATTATGGGAATTGTGATCGGATTTATCGTCGTATCGATGCTTCTTGCGATATTCAGCATTAATGAGTTGCCGTTATAACGGCGGTTCAGGGACAGGAATGATTTTTTAGCGGAGACTCGCTTCGCGATTTATGTTCCGTAAGGGGCCTGGACAGGAAATACAAAATCCACCGGAAGCAGTGCCCCAACAAAAAAAGTGGAGGTGTTATGGACTATATAATGAGAAATCGTATAATCGGGAGCAGGGGCGGGTTTACGTTAATTGAACTCATGGTGGTAATGATTATCCTCGGTCTTCTGGCCGCCCTTGTTGTTCCCAGGATGTTTGGAAGGATAGGACAGGCCAAACAAAACTCTGCCCGTGCGCAAATTGAGCTTTTTGGAACGGCCCTTGATTCCTTCCGTCTTGATGTCGGACGCTATCCGACAACGTCTGAAGGTCTGGAGACGCTCGTAGCGCAGGCTTCAGGGATTGATCAGTGGAACGGACCCTATCTGAAAAAGATCGAGATCCCCCTTGACCCATGGAATAATCCTTATATATATGAATCACCGGGAAAGTATGGTGATTATGATATTTATTCATATGGTGCGGACAGGGCGGAAGGCGGTGAAGGAGAAAACGCGGACATTGTCAGCTGGAAGTGATGAAAAATAATGGCAGGAGGCAGAAGGAGGAAGAAAGAAGAAGAAAGACATCGTCCTTTTTCCCTCGTCATTCATCCTCCGGTTTTACTCTCGTCGAGATTATCATAGTACTGTTTATTATAGGGATTGCATCCGGTCTTGTCGGTATCTGGGTAAGCAGAGGATCAGGCAATCTTGAGATAAGAAAATTCACGAAAGATATTTCAGCAGTGCTCAGATACGCAAGAACGCGTGCAGTATCTGAAAAGAAGATATACTGTTTCGTAATCGACAGGGAAGAGCAGAAATACCGTTTGTATGTTGAGGATAATGATTATAAAAACGTTGAACTCGTCATGGACAAAGACATCCCTGAAGATCTGCAGATGATGCTGCAGGGCAGTGACGAGGAATCATCAAATATCGAATTTTTCCCCAGGGGAAATTCCACCGGAGGCGTTATCGAAATCGTACAGGAAAATGGAGCAGGGTATCTTATCGGAATCAATAGGATAACCGGAAAAGTAGATGTGGAGAAAATGGAATAAAGAGGGATTTACTCTCATTGAGGTGATTGTGGCAATGGCCATTTTAGGCATAAGCCTTGTCATGGTCATGCAGCTCTTTTCAATGGGACTTAAATCAGCAAAGGCGTCCTGTGATTATACCATAGCTGTTGTACATGCGAAGGACAAATTGGAGGAACTCTCACAGACACTCGTTAATGATAGTGGAGAATTTGAAGATGGTTTTCAATGGGAGACAACGGTAGAAGATTACAAAGAACTTGAAGAGAATATATATAAGTTAAAGAAAATAATAGTTAAAATAACATGGCCTCAAACATCTGAAAAGCCAAAATCGTTAGATATGGTCAGTGTGAAGATGGTTTCGGACCAGGAAAAACTATGAGAAATGCAGAGTGTGGTCAGGAGAATGCAAAGGACGGATTAAAAAACAGGGTTTCAGTCGTTCATCCTTCTTTCTGCATCTTTAATTCCTGCAGCGCTGGTTTCACGCTCCTTGAACTCATAATTGCAATAACCATCCTGCCCCTCATTATTTTAATCATCGGTAACGGGTTCCGGCTTGGCATGAATGCCTGGGAAAAAGGCGAAAATGAAACGGTCTGGACCCAGAGGTTTCGCGTATTATCGGGTGTGCTGTCACAGCAGATTAAATCAGCCTATCCCTATGGTATGGAGGTCGACGAGGAGCGGGTCATGCTTTTCGAGGGCACATCCGATTCGATCATGTTTGTAACAACCTTGACTGATTCCGGGTATGGCGGTTTTAAATGGGTGCGGTATTTTCATAAAGAGGGGACTCTTTTTCACAAGGAAGGCCTGTTGCCTGATAAAAAATTAATGGAGAAAACGTCCGGTGATGAAGAAGTGGTAGATACAAATATCGAAGAGATCAGCTTTGCCTATTTATCGCTTGAGGACAAGGAGTGGAAGGACTCCTGGGAGTATGGCGAGAAACTCCCCGGAGCTGTGAGGGTAAAAATATCCTATTTCGAACCTTTCTTGATCACTATTCCGATGGGGTTAAGGGAAAATGAGGAAGATGAGGAAAGTGAATTCTTCTGATCTCGCGGGCTGTATGGGAAAAAGTACGGAAAAAGGGGAGTTCAGATGGTGCTGTATAGCGGTCGTGACGGAGCGGAAACGTGATAAAAAATGAAAGAGGCGGGGTTGCGCTTGTTCTTGTCATCTGGATCATGGTGGTCCTTATAGCAATTGCGGGTGAATTCTCTCATTCAATGAGAACAGAAATTTCCATTACGAGAAATTTCAAAGAAGAGGAAGAGGCATATCAACTGGCACTTGCCGGCATCGAACATGCAAAACGTGAGATCCTTTCCGTCAATGCCGTTGTTGTATATCTGAATGAAGAGAATGTTCTGGTGTTAGGAAAAGATATGGTTTTTGAAGAAGACATTGAAGAGCCCGTACGAAGTGACCGCCTGGGCAACGGCGAATTTTCCTATGTCATTACTGACGAGGAAAGAAAGATAAATATCAATACTGCCACCATTGATCAATTGAAATATTTTTTTCTTGAGACCGGCGTTGACAGCACAGAAGTAGATACCATAGTAGATTCAATGATGGACTGGCGTGATACAAATGATTTGCACATGTTGAACGGGGCTGAGGAAGATTATTACCAGTCGCTGGAGAAACCCTATAGCTCCAAAGACGGGGCCTTTGAGTCTGTAGAAGAACTTTTGCTCGTCAGGGGGATGACGAAAAAATATTTCCATGGTTCCACGGATGAGGAAGATGAAAATGATGATAAACCCTATGAAGGCGTCGAAAAGCACTTTACTGTTTACGGTTCAGGCAGGATAAATATCAATACTGCTCCGGGGATAGTGCTTGGCACACTGTTCGGTGATTTTAATGCAAATGCTATAATCAGTCTGAGAGAGTCCGGACCGATAACAAGCCCGCAGTTCAACGGGAAGGTAACATCAGAATTTTTTACTATCGTCTCCACAGGAACAATTGCAGATGGTACAATTAAGAGATCAATTAAAATAGTAGTGGAGAAGAGAAATAACATTTTGGAGACATTGCACTGGAATGACAATATTATTGGATAAAATATTCGGGACCTATATCGGCATTGAGTTCAAAGAAGATGCGATAGTGATTGCCTATCTCAAAAACAGCTTCTCGGGAATATCCCTGCTGTCATCGGCGATATTCCCGCTAAGGTATGAGGAACGTGTCTCCGATGAAGTCCGTGAATATATCAGCCGGCACGGCATAAACGTAAACAAGGTATTTGTGAGTGTCCCTGACAGGTGGGCCATAACGAAATTCATAGATATCCCTTCGATGAAGGGAAAGGGCAAAAATGCGCTCGCCAATCTGATGAAGTTCGAGATAGAGCGTCATATCCCCTTTGAAATAGACGATGTTGCATATGATTTCCTCGTTATGGACAAGAAGGATATGAAAGAATCGGTAGTTTTTGTTGCCGTTCAGGAGGATAAGATCGCTTTGATAAAGGACTACCTCGGGGAACTGTCGATTCAGCCCCATGCCATTACGTTATCGTCCTTTGCGGTTCTCAATTCAATTGAGTTAAGCAAAGTATCTGTGGGAGGATGGCAGGACATCATAGGAATTGTGAGAAGGTCGGATGTGCTGGGGAAAAGGAACGAAACGAATGTTTCCGTGTATATTGATAAGACCCACGCCAGTGTTGCGATCATCAGGGACACATTATGCATCAAAATGAGGTCCTTTGCATTTGACGTGTCGCAGCCGCTTGAGCCTTTTCTGATAGAAATATCCCGATATCTTGCTGAAGTACAACATACGTTATCTTTGGAATATTTTAATAAACTGTTGCTTTCCGGAGACCTGTCTTCTGCTGAAGCATTGAGCGATGAGGTGGACAAAAAGATCAAAGCGGATGCCATGACAGTTAATCAGGTAGAAAATATATCGGGCAGACTGCAGGGTGTAGACATAAACGGACTGTCGTCTTCGATTGGTGCCTGTTTTGCCGGGCTGGGAATAGGTACATATAATATCAATCTTCTTCCCCATAAGACGGATTATGAAATTAGAAGAATCGCACCCATGACGACGAAGTTGTTTCTTGTGTTAATATTGATACTGCTTGTGGGAATATTTTCGACAGAAGCAGTCAAACAAAAAAGGTTTCTGAAAAGTCTGGATGAAACCTTCAAAAATAACGAACCGGAAGCAAGAGCTCTGGAGCAGCTCCTGTCTGACATTGGTTCGCTTGAAAAGCAAAAAGATTTACTTCATACCCTGAAAGATAACGAAATCAGTCTCGAAATTCTTGCTGAACTCTCCGCGATCATGCCGGGAGATTCATGGGTGACGAATCTGAATTATGAAGGGATTGATATTAACGACAAAAAGGGGAGCGGAGAATTGATCATCAACGGGTATGCTGCCTCATCATCCACGTTAATACCGCTGCTGGAAGATTCCCCTTTTTTTGAGAAAGTTGAATTTGTGGGACCCATTAAAAAGACGAGGGACAAGGAGCAGTTTAAACTGAGTGCAAAAATTGTCCGCTCTCCCGGCCCGGAAGGTGAGACTGAATGAACCTGCCCTTTAAGGTGAATGAAAGAGAAAAGCGGTTTCTTATAATCGGGGGGATTGCGGTGATGCTTATAATAGCGTTCCATCTCTTTTCCTGGTACAGTGATACGAAAAAAAGTATAAAGGAATTTTCCGATGCCAGGATCTTAATGCTGCAGAAGCAGATAAACAGGATATCAGAAAAGGACACTATAGAAAAACGATTAAAGGCAATTCAACAGGAGCTCGAGAAACAGGAAAAGATGCTCTTGCACGGAAACACGCCGCC